>JAUWWP010000040.1 GCA_030616835.1 Deltaproteobacteria bacterium
AAGGTTCTAACCCAGGAGTTTAGCATCGGAGTGGAGGTGGACGGGGAGTTTGCGAGTAAATTAAAGGCAGAGATTGTGGAAGGGCTTAACCGTGACGGTTTTGTCACTGCCAAGGCCGGCAGTGAAAATATGGCTCAGATATTGGTTCGGGGGGAAACCGGGCTGGCCGAGCTGGATCGGGGCGATCCCCAGTGGAAATACCTTACCTGGAACGCTGAGTTCCAGTTGATTGATAAATCAGCCGGTAATAAGGTCTTCGGCTCCGTTACTAAAGAGGGGCAGGAAGGTCATCTGACCATCTCCGGCGCCCGCCAAAGAGTCCTGCTCAAGCTCAAAAAGCTGATTGCCGATGAGGTAAGCAAGGAGCTTTCCTCCTATATCTACGGTGAGAACAAGTAGGGGCAATTCATGAATTGCCCTTACTACATCCTTCCCTCTCACTTCCTGGAAGAATCCAACCCTGTTGGCATGTAACTCTCCTCCGGTCTCCAACGGGGAGAGATTATCCCCTTGCCCCGGGAGCGGTCAAGCAATCCCGCCCAGGTGATGGTGAATTCTCCCCACCGGTCGTTGATCCTATCCATTGCTCTGCTGATCCGTAGCCTCTTCTTCTCTTCCTCAAACAGAGGTAGCTGAGAGCAGTGGCTCAGGTTGGTTACACTCACCCCCAGGAGCCTGACCGCCTTCCGGTGGACAATTGACTGAAAGATCCTCCCGGCACCCTCAAAGATCTCCTGACCACTGTTGATATATCTCCTGAGGGTCCTCCTCTTGGTAAGGGTATAAAAATCCTCATACCTTACCGTCAAGGCAATTGTTCTCCCGGAGAATCCTTCCCTCCTCATTCTCCGACCTACCATCTCCGAAAGCCTCCAGAGCACACTCAAGATCTGCTGCTCGCCGCTTATATTCCGTTCCAGGGTGGTGGAGTGGCCAACGGACTTGGCCTCAGGCTCCTGCTGATAGGGAACTACCGAGCTCTCATCAGTACCCAGGCCCATCAGGTGAAGGGTATGGCCGATCACCCCGAACTTTTTCGTAAGAATTCCCTCGGGAACCCTCCCCAGATCACCGGCGCTCCGGATTCCCAGCAGACTAAGGTGCTCGGTTAATTTTTCTCCAATCCCACAAAGTTTGGTTACCGGAAGCTTGTCCAGAAGAGTCCCTACCTCCTCCGGCCGGATCCTTACCAGACCATCTGGCTTCTCCATACCGCTTGCCAGCTTGGCAAGAAGCTTATTAGGAGCAAGCCCGATGGAGCAGGTCAACCCCAGCTCCTCCTTGATCCTTTGTTTGATTAGCCGGGAAACGGTCTCCGGGCTTCCGAATAGCCTTTGGGACCCGGTAATATCCAGGAAAGCCTCATCAATGGAAAAAACTTCCATTAAAGGGGAAAAATCCTTTAGGATGGTGATAATCTTTACTGAGGCATCAATATATTTGTTGTTGTTTCCGATAACAAAGATCAGTTCCGGGCAGTGCCTTCTTGCCTCATAGATGCTCATTCCAGTCTTTACCCCCCAAGTCCGGGCCTCATAAGAGGCAGCAGCCACCACTGTTCTTTTCCCGGCTCCACTGACCGCAATCGGCTTCCCTCGCAGAACAGGATTGATCTGCTGCTCTACCGAGGCAAAGAAGGCATCCAGGTTAACATGGAGGATAATCCTGTCCATCATCTTTATTTCAGGGAATAGCCTTGTCCGCCATAGCTTTAGCGACGGCGGAAGGGAGTAGCATCCTACTTCGCCAAGGCTTCGTAGGACAGGGGGGATCAGTAACTCCCATCATCAACCTGAGTGAGGAACCAGAGCATACTCTCCGAGTTATAGCAGAGCTCAAAGAGATTAACCCCATCGGTGGCAGAAAAGTAATGGAGACTCACCCTACCCTGTCTCTCCGACCAGGTATAGGTAATCTCTTCGATCCGATACTGCCGCCCATTCCAGATAAACCACCGGGGCTGGATCTTCCTCTTTCCGCCAAAGATTGCCCCAACCTCGATCTGCTCATCCACTTTAATGACCATATCCGGTAAATCCAAATGTCAAAACCCAAATGTCAAATGAATGCCAAATGACTAAATGTCAAATGTTCAAATCAATCCCTTCAACCCCGATGGCCATCGGGGCTCAGGACAGGGTTTTGTATGTTGTATTTTGATCATTTGAAATTGTTTAGAATATTTAGGATTTAGTGCTTAGGATTTATTCATATATTTTGCCATTCGGCCTTCGTAGCCAGCTACCTTAGCTGGGGCTGGGGTGCCCCTAAATCTTTCCTTTCTCCTCGGTCCATCATCCGCAGAACCCCCACTATTTTGCCGATTATCATCACTTCTTCATCGCCTTCTTTCAGGATCAAGGGTTCCATCTGGGGGTTAGCTGGTTGCAGGCAAATGAAATCCTTTCCCTTGTAGAACTTCTTCAGGGCAGCTTCTTCACCCATTAGGACTACCACTATCTCTCCATTCTCAGCCGTCTTCTGCGGCCGGATCAGGACATAGTCCCCATCAAGGATACCTTCCCCGATCATGCTTTCCCCTTTTACCCGGAGCAGGAAGGCATCCTTTCCGCGAACAAACGAGCGGTCAAGAGCTATGCTCCCCTCGAGGTTCTCCTCTGCCAGAATTGGCCTTCCGGCACTGACCCTACCCACTACCGGGACCGGGAGAGCATCTCTTAGTGGAGAGAGACCCAGGATCTCGATGGCCCGGGAGCCGCCTCCTGCCCGGCGGAGGTAGCCCTTGCGTTCCAGGGCCTCCAGATGTCTCTTGGGGGCCATTGGCCCGGTAAGATTAAAATGACTGGCAATTTCCCTCAATGTTGGGGGATAACCCCGTTCTCTGAGGTATTCGGTCAAAAACTTCAATACCTTGCTCTGTCCCGGGGTAAGCTTTTCTTGTCGAGTAGGCATCTTCAACAACCTCCTTAATTCGAGCAATTTCAATCCCCCCTCCCCTATTATCTACATATGTAGACTTTAATTCATTCTGGAAATCCTGTCAAGCTTTTTTTGGATTTGAACCACGAATTACTCGAATTACACGAAGAAATTTTCCCTTTGGGATTTGAACCACGAATTACTCGAATTACACGAAGAAATTTTCCCTTTGGAATTTGAACCACGAATTACTCGAATTACACGAAGAAATTTTCCCTTTGGGATTTGAACCACGAATTTCACGAATTATACGAATTTATAGGGGCCGACAGGGACGTCGGCCCCTACTAAGGCTGTCTGCATACTCCCCACAGGCAGGACGAATTTCTAATGGGGCAAATACCGGGATAATGGCGGGCTGGAAGCCCGCCCTACATTGGGTTTTGGGATTCAGCCTTCGTAGCCGCTACGGCGAAGTAGGCTTTGGTCACTTGTATTTACTCTTGTCCTTACCCTCCCTTTATGCTAAAAATACTCAGGTAAAGTTTAAAGGATTTTTGAGAGAATGGCCCCAATGAAAATTAAATTAAAACAGCTTGATCCGGACTTGCCGATACCCAAATATGCCCATAAAAACGATGCGGGCTGTGATCTCTACAGCCGAATCGATTTAGTTCTAAAGCCCGGAGAGCGGGCTTTAATGCCTACCGGTATCCAGGTTGCAATACCAGCGGGCTATGCTGGCTTTATTCAACCCAGGTCGGGAATTGCTCTTACCCAAGGAATAAGTATCGTCAATTCCCCCGGGATCGTTGATCCTTCTTATCGTGGTGAGATAAAGGTTATTTTAATTAATCTTGATAAGAAGAAAACTTTTAAACTTAAAAGAGGAGAGAAGATCTGCCAGCTTACAATCCAGAAAGTAGAAAAAGTCGATTTCGAGCTTGTTGAGGATCTTGATGATACTGAGAGAGGGGGGAGAGGCTTCGGGAGCACCGGACTCAATAGGGGAAGCAGGGGTCAGGTCTCAACAATCAACATTTTTTCCATTCCTTCGACTTCGCTCAGGACAGGTTGTTTTTTTCTCAACAATGTGATAGGTTCTCCTTACGGCATTTCCACTTTCTTTAAGAAGTTATTATTTCCGCGAATTTTACCATAATTCGGAGTGAACCGCTTTCTCCTTTTCGACTAAAATTGGACTTTCTTCTCCTTCCCGTTGTGCTGGACACATACACCATTCTGAGTTTCAAAAATTATGTTATTTAAACTAAAGGAATACCGAAACAAAGAAATGGATAGTAAGAATGAAGCTACTTCCTAAACTAATAATAATAATGCTCTTTGTTGCTATTGTTCCTTTATTGGTCTCTGGCTATTTCTCCATAAACATCTCTCAGAGGGAGGTCATCAAGCAGATAGAGGAGCTCCATCTAAAATCCTCCCAGAGTATCTCAGAATATATAGATAAATACATAGGGGATATAGTAAATAACCTCCACCTGGGGGTTAATTATACAAGGTTTGAAGACCTGAGCGAGCAGGAGAAGGTAGGAGCCTTGAGGATCCTCTATAGTCAATTTACCCCAATAAATATCGTAACACTCCTGGATGAGAATGGGGAAGGGGTAGTTTCCAGCGTCTATTTAGAAAACCCGGAGGATTACGGGGGAGAGATTGCGAAGCACTATCCCGTTAATCTGGAGGAACTTGAGCAATACGCCCGCATGATTCCATTTCATGCGGCACTCAAGGCAGGGGCTGCTATGAGCCCGGTTTATGTTTCAAAGAGAAAGGGCATTCCTTTGGTAGCCATTGCGGTAGCCTTTGATGTGGCCTCAAGGGATTCAAAATGGGTTCTCTCTACCGAGCTATCCCTGAACGAGATCGAGGAGCGCATATCAGATTTTGCTGTGGGAAAGAGGGGCCTGGCGTTTTTGGTGGACGATAAGGGTAAATTAATATGTCATCCCCAGAGGGATAGGTTTATAAATAGAGAGGATATGAAGGGGCTGAGGATAATAGATGAATTCTTGGGTTTAGGGATTGGGGTAAGGGATTATGTAGATAAAGGAGGGATTAAGATGATGGGCGCCTTTTCCCCGGTGGGGAACCTGGGATGGGGGGTGGTAGTAGCAGAGCCCTTAGAGGATGCCTATATAGCTGCCAGAAAGATGAGAAATCAAAATCTATTCTGGGTGGGGATAAGTATGGCGATGGCTATTATCATCGGGATATTTTTTGCCCAGAGCCTTACTGAACCGGTAAAGAAATGTGTCCAGGGGGCCTTGCGGATAGCAAAAGGAAACTTCGATGAGAAGATAGTGGTTCAATCAAAGGACGAAATTGCCCAGCTCTCTCAAACCTTCAACTACATGGGTGATGAGCTAAAAAAGGCCATGGAGGAGATAAAGGGGTGGAACCTTGAGCTGCAGGACAGGGTGGAGGAGAGGACCAGGGAATTGAAGGAGACTCAGGACCAATTATTACAATCCCAGAAGATGGCGGCGGTGGGGGAATTGGGGGCAGGGGTAGCTCATGAGCTAAACAACCCATTGGGGGGAGTCCTGGGATATGCTCAGTTGTTACTTATGGAGAAAAAAGAGGATGACCCGGAATATCTTTTACTTAAAACCATAGAAAGGGAGAGCCTTAGATGCAAAGAGATCGTCCACAATCTACTTACCTTCTCTCAGCAGGAAAAGGGTGTGGGCCTGGCCAATATAAATGTAAACAGGATATTTGAGGGGGCGTTAACCCTGGTAGAAAACCAGCTCATCTCCCAAAAGATTCTCTTAAAGAAGAGGCTGGATCCGGATTTGCCAGAGATTAAAGGAGATCCCAACCAGCTCCAGCAGGTATTTATGCACATAATATCAAATGCAAGAAATGCTATGCCTCAAGGTGGTGAGCTGACAATTTCTACCAAAAGCGATGATAAGAGGCTGGTCATGGTGAAAATCTCAGACACTGGCAAGGGAATCCCTAAAGAGCATCTGGACAGAATATTTGAGCCATTCTTTACCACGAAGGGCGACTGGCAGGCAAAGGGCCTGGGACTTTCCGTATCCCATAAAATCATAACTGAGCATAAAGGAAAGGTAATGGTAACGAGCGAGGTGGGGAGGGGGACTGAATTTACCATAACCTTTCCCGCAGTTACTAAAACCCAATTAGTATAGGTGGATTATGCTAAAGACCTTTGCGAAGATAATTCCCATCATATTGCTCCTTTTGATAGGTACCTATTTTGCCTATATAAAGATCTTTCAGCTCGAGCCCTCAGCTAAAATCACCCAATTGAAGGGAAAAGTGGAAAAAAGGACAAAAGAGGGGCGATGGATTCCAGTTCATATTGGAAGCAGGCTCACTATAGATGAGGGGGTGAAGACCGGGAGGGAATCGGAAGTCACTATGACCCTTGCTGATCAATCCACAGTTAAGATTGAAAAGGAATCCGAGCTATCGGTAAAGGAGATGACCGAGGCAGTAGCCAGATTCAAGCTAAAAATGGGGAAGCTCACCGCAGATGTGAAGGAGAGCAAGAAAAGACAATTTAAAATTGAGACCGAAGGAAGCGATGCGGTAGTGACCACAAAGCATGGGATATTCGTCATGACCTCTACCGGGAAGGGGACAGTTGTGGTAGCCACAAAAACCGGGGATGTAGAGCTTAAGGCTAAGGAAAAAGTGGTAAAGGTCTCTGCGGGAACCCAATCCAAGGTATTGCCCGGGGAGGTACCCAAGGAGGCAGAGGTCATACCTAAATCGGTATTTTTAAAGGTCGATTGGCCGCCTACCAGAAAATTGAATGTGAAAGAAGCTACTATCAGGGGGACTACCGATGTGGGGGCTATGGTGAGCATAAATGGGGTCAGGGTTGCGGTGGATCCCACCGGAAGGTTTGAGGCCAATATTGTTTTAGAGGAGGGACACAATAAAATTCGAGTAGTTACTGAAGATGCGGTTAGGAATATAAAAGAAGAAACCTCACCAGAACTTATAGTGGATACTGAGGGCGCGGATCTCAAGATAAAGGCCAAGGATCTGTGGAAATGAATCAAAATAATATGTTTATGTTAAAAACTATACACCAGATTCGTAATTTCCTCCTCACAATCAGACAACTACTGTCTCAATTGTTAACCCTGTCTCATTTATAGTAAATGAGACATTGCATTCACATTGGCTTAATCAGACCTATTACTATAACATTCAATAATATTGGGTGCGATAGCGCAAGTTCGGATCGTCCTGGGGCATAATCCGAGTGAAACGTGTCTTGTACTGTTTCATTTAAGCTTATGGAATGAGACATGTTCTAGCTTCTATTTATTCGTGGTGATTATGTTTAATGTCTTTGTTTTCAAGGAATTAGAGATATTATCGAGATCAAGACAGGTTTGGCATATTCTTTGCTAAATATAAGAATTAAATAGTAATATATAAGAGGCTGAAGAAAAGAAGTTTTAGGAATTTATGGAAGCCCCCAAAAGGAGGGAAATTGCGTCTTTAAAGCCCGGGAAGGGGCCCATTCGGTCGGGGTAGAGATTTCTTTACTTTGTGGCCACAATCTAAAGATGTCTGCCTGTTGGGAGTGTGGTGGATGTAAAAAAACAGGAATATGTGTCGATGGGAATGAATCCTTCGGAGATTAAAACCCAGGAAGAGCTAATAAAGGCATTTGAGGAGACAAAAAAACAGCTCCTTCAATCCTGGAAGCTGGCAGAGCTGGGCATGATGGCTGGTTCTATAATTCATGAGCTGAATCAACCCCTGTTTGGAATTAAGTCCTTTGCCCAATTGATACTGGAGGATTTAAGGGAGGATAGCCCCATAAGAAGACAGGTAGAGCTGATACTTAAGCAATCTATTGTTATGGAAAAGATTATGGGGAGGATTTTGGAATTCTCCCGCCGACCTAAAGGTGAGTTTCAACCAGTAAATATAAATCAACCAATAGAGGCAGCACTCGAATTAATGTCCCCTAGATTAAAAGGATCCAATATTTCGATAGAGAAATCCCTTGACCCGGCACTTCCCAAGGTCATGGGAGATTCCAATCAACTCCAGCAGGTATCTGTAAATTTAATTGACAATGCCCGGGATGCCATAGATGGGGTTAAAAAGGGCATAATCGGGGTCAAAACCTCATCCATAAATGAGGGGAAGAACATAGAGATTCTAATCTATGATAATGGATGTGGGATCCCTCCGGTCGATAGTAAAAGGGTCTTCGAGCCCTTCTATTCGACAAAAGAAGCAGAGAAGGGCACTGGTCTGGGGCTCTTTATCTCTCGGGAGATAATAAATGGGCATTCAGGGAGGATTGAAATTATCGAAGAAGATGCCCGAGTTCCCGAACCCAGGACAGTTTTTAGAATAGTGCTCCCTGCATGTTATTAGACCCAAATAATGCATTAATGCAGGGTTCAATTCCTTCGACAGGCTCAGGACAGGCAATTCGGATGTTTACGCATAATCTGGGTTAAATTTTATGAAGGAAAAAAAACCCAAGATATTGATAATCGATGATGAGGAGGTGATTCTGACTGTCCTCCAGGAGCTTTTTACGCGCGAGGGCTATGAGGTGGCTATTGCCCGGAGCGGCGAGAAGGGGATAGAAATTTTTCAGCAGGATGAATTCAACCTGGCCATCATAGATAAGAACTTAGAGGGCCGCTCCGGGATAGATATTCTAAAAACCGTTAAGGAAATCAATCCCAATGTAGAGGCTATGATAATAACCGGCTATGCCTCCCTGGAATCTGCTATTGAATCCATCAGACTGGGAGCCTATGACTACATCCTCAAGCCAATTGAGAGCCTGAGTGGAATAGCAGAAAGGGTTAAAAGAGCCCTGGAAAAGCAGAGGATGGCTGAGGGAAAGATAAGGCTTCTGGAGAAATTAAGGCATTCCCATGAAGAGCTTGAGAGGGCATACCTTGAGACCCTTAAGGTTGTAGCCAACACCATAGAGGCCAAGGACCCCTATACAAGAGGCCATATCGACAGGGTAATGAGCCTTTCGGTCAAGGTTGGTGAGGAGCTCGGCCTTAGATCTGAGGAGCTCCGTGATATTCAATTTGCCAGTGTTCTTCACGATATTGGGAAGATCACAATTAGGGCAGATGTCTTGACAAAACCGGGAAGGTTAAGCAACAAAGAATATGAGCATATACAGGGGCACTCTCTATCAGGTGCAAAAATAATTGAGGGGGTAGATTTTCTTAAGGATGCGCTTCCCTTAGTAAAGCATCACCAGGAAAGGTATGATGGCACAGGATATCCAGATGGCCTGAAGGGAGAGAATATACCTTTAGGTGCAAGGATTATAACAACAGTTGATAGCTATGATGCTATGCTTTCCGACCGCCCCTATAGAAAGGAAATGTCGGTGGAGGAGGCGATAGAAGAGCTAACAAGGAATGTAGGGAAGCATTTTGATGGAAGGGTGGTCGATGCCCTTATCAGGAAAATAAAATATGGATAAAGAGTTTCGGATGGGCTGACCTCTGCGTCAGCCCTAACTTGGGAAATAAAAACTTGTCCTGAGCCCTTCGACAAGCTTAGGACAGGATTGTCGAAGAAATGGAGCAAAATAAGAAAAGCTATGTAGGGGTTCGATTTATCGAACCCTCTTTAGGGTCGGATGAATCCGACCCCTACAAACCTGGTTATTATTTGGGATAAAAAATGGAGCATGATAAGAAAAGCATTTTAGTCATAGACGACGAGGAGGTAATTCTTGATTTCTTTCAGGAGCTATTGAGTAAGGATGGTTATTTAGTGAAGGTGGCCAAAACTGGGGAGGAAGGCTTAGAGGCCATTAGGGGGGAGTTTTTTAATTTAGCTATCGTAGATAAGAACCTCCCGGGGTTAAGCGGACTTGAGGTAATTAAAAGAGCCAAAAAGCTAAATCCGGATACGGAGATAATCATAGTTACCGCATATGGCTCCCTGGAATCTGTTATGGAGGCCATAAAATTAGGGGTACTTAGCTATTTAACTAAGCCCTTTGAGGATATAAAGAAGGTCAGAGAAAATATTAAAAAGGCCTTGGAAAGGCAGGATAGCAAGTTTGCCTTCCGGAAGCGGATGGAAGAGATGGCTGAAGGCAATAAGAGGATGAGGGATCTTAATTTAAGGATAGAAAGCAAATTGAAGAACGTGGAGGAGTAAAAGATGGAGCCCGAGGAAAATATTATTGCCAAATTAAACGAAGACCTTAAGAATTTCAAAGATAATCTCGAGAGGAACAACAGCGTATTGGTAATCGACGATGAGGAAGTAATGCTAACCCTCTTTGATGAGCTTCTAACCAGGGAAGGATATAAGATCTCGTTAGCCAAGAGTGGGGAGGAGGCTTTGGAGAGCCTTGATTCAACTGCGGTTAATCTCCTCGTGGTAGATAAGAACCTTCCCGGTATATCAGGATTGGAAACCATCAGGGAGGCAAGACGGATAAACCCGGATATAGAGGCTATGATAATTACCGGATATGCCTCGGTGGATTCAGCCCTTGAGGCTATCGAGATGGGGGCATATGATTATTTGACAAAGCCATTTGGAAGTCTGGATGTTGTAAAAGGGAAGATAGAGAGGGCCTTAAAGAGGCAGAATCACACACTAATTAATAAGAAGATAGTGGGTGAGCTAAAAGGGATAACTGAGGGATTGATGAAGGCTGGTGTTCCTGGAGAGGATGGGCGATGGCTACTGGGAAAATTTCAGGATGAGCTAAAGAGATTTAAGGAGGAGCTGGGGTGGAAAAATACTGTATTGATAGTTGAAGGGGAAGGAACGGCGAGGGAGGCTATGGTAAAATCCCTGAGCGAAAAGGGCTATGATCTTCTATGCAGTAGGAATGCAGATGAAGGGATTCTGACACTGAAGCAGAACTATATCAACTTGCTCTTAGTTAACAAAGACCTGCCAGATTCTACGGGGTTCGAGCTTATTGATGCTGCCCGCCGAATAGAACCAAACCTATACGCTATAATTATTGCCAATTCTGCCTCTCTTGATCCAGTCCTCAGGGCCATGGAGGTAGGTGCCTGTGATTATATCCTCAGACCATTAGAGGGGCCTGATGTCCTGGGGGCAAAGGTTAAAAAGGCACTCAAGGAGCAGAACGAGAGCCTTAAATATAAGAAATTGATTAATGAGCTAATAAAATTATGGAAGGAGCTTGTTCGCACTAAAGAACCGAAGGAGAAGAAAAGCTTCTTTGAGGAGATGGTCGAGGATGAAGAAATTATTCGCCAAAGGGAGGAGTCTTATAGAAGACCTGAGGTTAAGAAGAAGGGCTTCCTCGAGGAAATGATCGAGGCGGAGGAGGGAATTTTTCGCCGGTTGGAGGAGCCTCATAGAAGATCTGAGGTTGAGGAAAAGGCTGAGGTTAAGGCTGAGGAGCCACCTCCAATAATAGAACCAAAACCCGAAAAAGAGCCAGAACCCGAAGAAATTAAAGGCCGAGTTAGTATTTTAGTAATCGATGATGAGGAGGTGGTGCTTGGGGTCCTGAGGGAATTATTGACCAAGGAGGGATACAAGGTGTTATTAGCCAGGAGCGGGGAGGAGGGTCTGGAGATCCTAAAAGAGGGCAAAGTCAATTTAATTCTCGCCGATAAGAACCTCCCGGGAATCTCTGGACTGGATATGATATGGGCTGCTAAAAAGATAAATCCCGCCATTGAGGCTGTTATAATAACCGGTTATGCCTCCATGGAGTCTGCTATATTTGCCATGAGATTAGGGGTCTGTAGCTATCTTATTAAACCATTTGAGAGTATGGATCAGATAAGGGGAGTTATTAAGGGAGCGCTTAAGAAACAGAGCGAGAGGGTGAGGGCAAGAAAACAATATGAGGATTTCCGGAGGAAAAATGAGGAGTTGATGCGAAGATATTCGGAATTAAAGGAAAATGCCCGGGCTATGGGAATAGAGGATTTTGAAGAAGGGGAGTAAATGGGTTTTTGGCCCTACACGGAATATAGTGGGCAGGATGAGCAGACTTTTCAAAGGGATTATTCAGGGTATTATAATTATTGCATTTCTGCTTGTTAATCCCAAAATAACCTACGCCCAGGAAAAGGTTTTCAGAATAGAGCTGCTTCCGCTAATTCAGAGGCTCATAGGGGACGGGAGCTCTCAGTATCCACTCACCTTCCTTATTTTAGACCCTGAGGGCAACCTCCTCGAGGGTCAATCCCTTGAGGTCAAATCAGAAATAGGGTTAATTACCCCCCCTGAGGAGTTAACTGCTGGATTTTATACCACTATTTTCACCCCCCCGGAGGTAGATAAAACCACGAGAGTGAGGATAAATGTGTGGGCAAGGATGGTCAAAGGGTCTGTGGCCAAGGCATACATCCTTCCCATATATCCGGAGGAGGGTCTTAAGATCTCGGTATCATTAAAGCCAGAGGCGATCTTGCTGGGGAAGCAAAAACATGCTGAGTTGAGCTTGAACATAAAAGATCCTTTAGGAAAGGCAGTGGAGGGGGCTAAATTAAAGCTCTCCCCTACCGTAGGGAGGGTAAAGAAAATAAGGGAATTGGGCAAGGGCCGTTATTCCGCTATTTATATCCCCCCTCCTCAAAAATACCCCCAGGTTGCTCTTGTTTCCA
>JAUWWP010000148.1 GCA_030616835.1 Deltaproteobacteria bacterium
AATGATACTTATAACTGGGGGTGCCGGCTATCTGGGAAGTCATCTTGCTAAGGAATTACTCGGCCGCGGTCATAAGGTTCGCATTTTTGACATTCAGTCAACGAAATACATTCCGGAGGAAGCGGAGTTCATCCGAGGGGACATGCGAGACCTGGAGGCGGTTCGAAATGCTGTGGAGGGGGTTGATACCGTGTTTCATCTCGCCTTTGTTCAGTCTCTTTCTAAACTGCCGGAGAGGGAAAGGTGGGATATAAATATAAATGGTACGGAGAATTTTCTGAAAGTTAGCGTTGAAAAAGGCGTTAGGCGCTTTGTCCATACCTCCACGATCGAGATATATGGGACGCATACACCTTATCCCTGCACGGAGGATTCACCTACTGATAACCCGGTGGGATGGTATGGCCGCCATAAATTAGAGGCAGAAAGAATCCTGTGGAGGTATCACCGCGAGAAAGGGTTGGATGTTACTGCCGTGAGGATGCCCACCGTCTGCGGACCTGGCTTCTATAATCATCGTCCGCTGCTGATGCTGATGGACCGGATCATAGATGGGAAGGCAGTGGCGGTCATCGGAGATGGAGAAATCAGGGGGGACTTCGTTTACTACCAGGATGTTATTCAAGGGTATTTGCTGGCTGCGGAGAAGAAAGAGGCGGTCGGCGAGGCATTTAACCTCTCCTGCGACGAATCCGCAACGCATTTAGAAATCATCCAGGCTCTTCGCCAAGCGGTTGGAAGCCATTCGAGGATCGTAAAAATTCCTAACTCTCTTGTTATACCCTTTCTCTACTTCCTGATAGCTATCCGGCTGACGGACCTCCCCAGGTATCAGATTGATTATTTGTTCTACCATCAAGATTACTCCGTCGAGAAGGCGAAGAGGCTCCTTGGATACAGGCCGACGAAGACAGCGGCGGAAGCGGTGGCAGAGCTTATAAAAGGGTATATCCAGGATAGGGAGTTTGTGAGACAGAGGAGTAGAAGCTACTGATGGATTTAGCTGACTGGAAGCCATTTCCGATGTTACATCGTTAGGAGCTTCTCCAATGCTTCCTTTCCACTCATTCCTATGGTGACTCCACACTCCTTAGCTTTAGAGGTGGCATCCACAATTTTCGCCGCCAGCAAATCATCAGGTGTCTTCAGCGGAGACTGGGGTGTTCCCTTTGCCACGGCAACAACAGCGTTAAACTTATCCATAACTTTGACATCAATGGCTCCACAGGCAACCAATCCTTTTTCGGCACCGATTATCACGAGCTGGCCGCCTTCCCACTCGACACCGAGCCCGGTAGCTGAGCCAGCATCTATTGTAACGGCTTGGGTTATTACTTTTGTCATAATCCCTCCCAATCAATTCAGAATAAGTGTATCGTCTACCTCCAATGATTTTTACCTAGAGGCCTTATCTTATATTTTGAGCCATTTAATGCAATAACAAAATTATCCTGATAAATTACCCCTGTCAACAGAAAAATCAATATTAGTATGCATCCCGTTTTCTAATCCAACCTTGCGAAACGCCAGATAATTATATATAATCTATAGAAAGGTAAAATGGGGCCGGGTGAAGAGATGAAGGTTACGGTAAATGTGGGCAGCTATCTGCGCTACTATGTAAAAAACCACCAGATAATCCTGGATCTCGAGAAGGGAATGTCAGTGGAAGAGGCGCTGAAAGGGATCAGTATCCCGAAAAAGATTCCTCTACTTATTCTGGTTGACGGGATTCACCAGCGGAAGGATTATGTATTGAAGGAAGGAGAGGTTCTCTCCGTATACCCGCCGATTGGCGGGGGATAGGTAAAGGTCAGTCTTTCTTAATGTAACCGGTTGAGCCTTAGCGGGGCTGGAAAGTCCCGCCTATCCAGTTATGTCCGAATTACAGATCTGAGATTATATATATTTGAGCATTTGGTCCAGACTCACCCTGGCTTTAACGGCAATATCCTCAGGCAGCTCGATCTGATACTTTTCCTCATTCAGAGAATCATAGAGATCAGTAATCCGGGTAACCTTCATATAAGCACACATCTGGGGGGCACCGAGGGGGTAAAACATCTTATCCGGATTCTCCAATCTTGCCCGGTAGATCAATCCCTCTTCAGTGCCGATGATAAAGCTGCCGTTGTTACTTTCTCTACAGAACCTCAATATCCCGCTCGTGCTTAAGACCTCATCGGCCATCTCTACCACCTCCGGTCGGCACTCCGGATGGACAAGCACCTTAGCCTCCGGATGGGCCAACTTCGTCGCTTCTAATTCATAGGCGCGCATCCTCTGGTGAACATAGCAATAGCCATCCCAGGGGATAATTCTTTTATCCGTGTGGCGGGATACATAATGGGCCAAGTTTCGATCGGGGACAAAGATAATCTCTTCTGCCTCAATGTTGCTTACCACTTTTGCGGCATTTGCGGAGGTGCAGCAGACATCACTTTCTGCCTTAATATCCGCGGGAGTATTGACGTAGCAGACTACCCTGGCCTCCGGGTGCTCAGCCTTCAGCCGGCGCAGTCCTTCAATGTCAATCATCTCGGCCAGGAAGCAGCCAGCCTCCCTTCGGGGTAAAAGTATGGTCTTCTGAGGAGAAAGGATCTTGGCGCTCTCCGCCATAAACTCAACCCCGCAGAAGACAATCGGATCCTCTTCCAGGGTAGCCGCCTTTCGGCTGAGCTCCAGGGAATCCCCAACGAAATCAGCCAGCCCCTGGATCTCCGGGAGTTGATAGCTGTGGGCCAGGATCACTGCTCCTTTTCTCTTCTTCAATTCCGATATCTTTTTCCCTAAATTAATCATTAGTTTATTAAAAAAACCATGGTTAGGCGGGACTAAGGCGGTTTGTATAATGTAGGGACCGAAGTCTCTGTCGGCCCGAATCCTTCGACAAGCTCAGGACAGGTAAGGGTGGACAGAGCCTGTCCTGAGCTTGTCGAAGGAGAGGTCCACCCCTACAAGCCGTAGCTATCCAGGATAGGGAACTATGACATAATTTCAAAACCCTGAAATCAGGGAGTAGATGTAGCCCAGGATTAACGCCGAGGAGCAGATTACTGTTAGATAAACTAATAAAGTGTTGTTGCCGAATTCTTTTCTAATAACCAGGATGGTTCCGTAACTGGTGATGGGGCCAACCAGGAGTAAGATTAAGCCGGGCCCGATATTGAGACCTTGATTGACCAGGGCATGGACCAGAGGGACACTGGCAGTGGAACATATGTACATAACTATACCAAAGATGAGAGCAAACAAATATCCCAGCCCAGCAGTGAGATGAGTTTCGATCAGTGTTCCGATGGGTGTGAAAGAAGCGACGGCGGCCGCTAAAATCAAACCAATAATTAATTCCAGACCAATATCTCGCATAATGTCCAGAAAGCCAAAGGAAAGGATGGAGACTATTCGATTCCTGATGCCCTTCTCGTGGTGGCGATGGTTGATATGTTCACCTTCAGCACACTGGGGACAAGCCTCCGTTTCATGCTCGACCGGATTAAAAACAAGACGGTTCCCAATTAGACCGAGAGTTAAGCTGATCAGGACTACCGCCAGACAGAGGTAAACGGTAAAGCCAATTCCCAGGAGTCGCCAGGTAACCAGAATAGCAGTGATCGAGGTTGCCGGAGTAGCTACCAGGAATGCCAGAATCGGACCCAGGGGAACACCTTTCTTCCGAAACCCCAGCGCGATCGGAAGTGAGCCAAAACAGCAAAGAGGAAGAACGATTCCCGCAAAGGTAGAATAAAGAATGGGCTTAATACCCCTTTGATTAAGATGCTTATTCACCCAGTCTTGGGGGACAAATTCATGGATTAAGCCGCTTAAAAAAAGGCCAAGGGCCAAAGCCGGCAATACCTCAAAAACATAATGTTGAAGGGTACTAAGGAACTCATAGATCATTTTTTCCCCCTTCAGCCTAGCTTACAAACCAGTCTTTTCAATCGGCAATAACCTCCTTCACCTCCGGAACCTTCTCCTTTAGCATTTCTTCGATTCCCATCTTAAGGGTCATTCCGGCCGCGGGGCAACCTGCACAGGCACCCTGAAGCCTCACTTTCACCACTCCCTCGTTTACATCCAGAAGCTCCACATCACCCCCATCAGCCTGAAGCATGGGTCGGATCTCTTCAAGTGCCTTTTCTACCTTTTCTCTCATAATTATTTTACCTCCTTCCGTCGGCAAGTCAGGTAAAATCCGGCTTGCCTTTAACGGGTTTAACCTGTCCGTCCTCTTTCGTCGGAATTAGACGGGGAAAAATTGATTTTATCTCCCACGCTAACCTTTCCTCCCTTAATTACCCGGGCAAAGATTCCTTCCTTGGGCATGATACACTCTCCCGCCTGATAGTAAATGGCACAAGGTGTCTCACATTCCTTCCCGATCTGTGAGACCTCCAGGATTACTTCCTTGCCAATAGATATTCTCCGGCCAATTGGCAAGCTAAGTAAGTCTAAACCTTCGGTGGTAAGGTTCTCGGCGAAATCACCGGGTCCTACCTTTAAACCCAGGCTCTGCATCTTATTGATACTCTCCCGGGCCAGCAGGCTTACCTGCCGGTGGGAATTATTATCACAGTGGGCATCACCAAGAAGACCATAATCCTCTTTTAAGGTCCCGGAGGTTATGTTCTTTTTCTTGGTACCCTTCTGCTCACTCTGATTAACCGCAACAATTCTGGCCATTTTTGACTCTTTTGAAATTATGATCGTACTTTTTTTCTGGTAGTCTTCTTATTTATTTTAGATTTCTTCCGATAGTCATCAATGGCGGCCTTCAGAGCATCCTCCGCCAGAACCGAGCAGTGCATCTTTATCGGCGGAAGTCCGCCCAGAGCCTCGGCCACCACTTTGTTGGTAACTTTCAAAGCCTTTTCAATGGTTTTACCCTTTACTAAATCGGTTACCATACTGCTGGTAGCAATAGCGGCCCCACAGCCGAATGTTTTAAACCGGGCGTCAACAATCGTATTATCCTTGACCTTAATGTAAAGCCTCATTATATCCCCGCAGACCGGATTACCGACATTTCCCACTCCATCCGGATTCTTGATCTCCCCGACATTATGGGGATTAGCAAAGTGCTCCATGACTTTTTCGCTATAGGTGTGCATTTTCTCCAACCTTCTTGGCCGGTTAATTCGCGGTTTTTTCAGAATATAAAGGAGAGAGCATCCGCAGCCTTTCCACTATTTCCACCAGGCACTCTACTGTGGTATCGATCTCTTCCTGGGTATTATCTGGCCCTAAAGAGAATCTTAAAGAGCCTTGAGCTAACACCGGGTCTATTCCCATGGCCATCAGGACATGGGAAGGATCCAGAGTCCCGGAGGTGCAGGCTGAACCGGTAGAGGCGGCGATGCCCTTAAGATCCAGATTCAACAGAAGAGACTCCCCTTCAACGAAGGCAAAACTCAAATTCAGGGTATTGGGAAGCCTCAGGGTTGGATGTCCATTCAGGTGGACATGATCGATCATATCCATAATTCCCTTGTGCAGTCGATCGCGCAGTTCAGTTAACCTTCTCGTCTTCTCTTCTATCCGGCAAGCTCCGAGCTCTGCTGCCTTGCCCAGACCCACAAGTGCCGGGACATTCTCCGTGCCCGCCCGGCGGTTTCTTTCGTGGTGCCCACCGTGAAGGAAGGAAGTGATCCTGATTCCTTTTCTAATGTAAAGGGCTCCAATCCCCTTGGGTCCATTGATCTTATGGCCGGATAGAGAGAGCAGGTCAGCCTTCAACTCAGTAACATTTATCGGGATCTTACCAAATGCCTGAATAGCGTCCGTGTGCAGATAAACCCCTCTCTCCCGGGCAATCTCCGCAATCTCAGCAATGGGCTCGATTGTGCCCACCTCATTGTTGGCAAGCATGATGCTGATAATTATGGTCTTATCGGTAATTGCCTCTTTGACCTGGAGTGGGTCGATCAATCCATATTTATCAACCGGCAGGTAAGTAACCTCGAACCCTCTCTTCTCCAGATATTGACAGCTATTGAGGATCGCAGGGTGTTCGATAGCTGAGCTGATGATATGATTGCCTTCCTTCTCAGTGGCCCAGGCCACCCCCTTAAGCGCAAAATTATCGGCCTCGGTACCCCCGCCGGTAAAGACTATTTCCTGGGGATCAGCCCCGATAAGGTCGGCAATTTTGTCTCTGGCATCATCCATTGCTTTCCGGGCATCCCTTCCAAAGCAGTGAATACTCGAAGCATTACCGTAGTAGGTGTGATAATACGGCAGCATTGCCTCCACGACCTCGGGGTGAGCCGGGGTGGTAGCATTATGATCCAGGTATATTTTCTTCATTCTTAAACTCTGGTAGTAAACCTATTCCAGGGCAAGAGAGGGTTCGAGGGGTCAAGTATTCCAATATAATGTCAAATGTCAAAGCTCAAAGTTCAAATAAAATCCAAAGTCCAAATTACAATTACAGGTGCACCAGTGCACCTGTTAAATTTGATATTTAGTCATTTGACATTCATTTGATATTTGGATTTTGACATTTGAACTTTTCTCCCTTGAATCCTTTCAAGTAATTCAGATGTTTATGCATTATTTGGGATAAATTATATCATAAAACCATTTTATTATACACTACATACAGAGCAGTCAGGATTCTTTTTTACTTTAAATTCCTTGAAGCTCATCTCGGAGTAGTCACACCAGAGGATCCGACCCTTCAGGGGAATCCCCAG
Organism: Deltaproteobacteria bacterium; assembly: GCA_030616835.1. Classification (GTDB taxonomy): domain Bacteria; phylum Desulfobacterota. The sequence goes on from JAUWWP010000148.1 coordinate 6,699, forward strand.
GCCTCCCAGATACTTGAGAGCTTCTATAG
>JAUWWP010000502.1 GCA_030616835.1 Deltaproteobacteria bacterium
CAAGAAAGTTCCTAGCGGGGATAGTACAGCTATAGCAGTAATAGATATTACTAAGATTAAGAAGAGAGCCTTAAAGCCCTTCGGAACTTTCACTCCCCCCAAGCCCACAATGGCAGGACTCACTGAATCATTCAGTGTCGATGAGATATGGAACTGGTGCGAGAAAAGAACTTTAGTAGTTGAGCCCAAACTGAATGGCTTTAGAGTCTGCATCTGTAAGGAAGGGAAAGACTATAAGGTTCTAACTGATGGACTAAAGGAAAGGGCTAAGCATTACCCCGATCTGAAGGGGCCCATCGAAAAGATACCTGACGATTTCATAGTGGATTGTAGCCTGGGAATCAAGAGGGATGGAAAGCCGCTCCCTAGAGTGAAATTGATGACGCTAATGGCGGATAAGCCTGAGTTGCAAGAGAATGATCTAATAGTCTCGACTGTTTTTGATTTGCCTTACTGGAAAGAGGATCTACACATTAAAGCATTTAGCGAGCGAAGAAAATTACTGGAGCAATTCTATAACAAATATTTAAAAGGATCCCCCCACTTTGACATCACTCCTTGCGTAGCCGTCAAAGATAAGACCGATTTGGAGAAAAAGTTTAAGGAGTTTGCCAAGCTGCCCCAGTCCGAGGGGATGATGATAAAGGATGTCGAGAGCACCTGGGATATGGATGGATCCGAGAAGGGATGGGCCAAGTTAAAAATAGAGGCTGAAGTCAAAGTCATAGCGCTCGGGCGAATACCGAATAAAGCCGGAGGATACAACTACCGATGCGGGCTCCTCCCGGGTGAGACAGACTTCAAAAATCTGGTGGAGTTCAAGGATAAGAAATATATAGATCTCGGCAAGTGCTTCAACACCAAGATAAAGGCCGAGCCGGGCGATATCCTCACCATGGGCGTGGAGGAAATAATTCCTTCCGATGATAAACTTCAATGGTTAGGAGCCAGGGTAATTGATATAGATGCCGACCGCAAAGAACCTTACCTTGCCAATCAGGTGATTGATATTGCGGAGCGGGCAAACATCCTCCAGAAGAAGGATGAGGGGGGAATAAATTACAAGATCGGCGACACCGGCAGGGGGATTCTCCAGCTCCATATCATGGGAATAGAGGAAAAGAAAATCGAGGCCCTGAAGAAAGTGTCATCTGAGGCGGTGAGATCCCGTCACAACCTTGGCAAGCTGAAGATGCTCTTGAAGGGTGCAGTCGGGGAGCGGGGGGCGCATGTTGACTTCAGGATGGTGAAGAAGGGCGACGATCATTTTGAGGGCGGGGAGATAATGATAGGGAATCTTTCCGGACTCACTAAACTCAAGAAGCTAGATGAGGGCGGAAAGCTCCGGTTCGGCTGGAAGGTCCCCAGGAAAGAGGGACCCGAGGCTGAGGTAATCGAGGGCCCCGTATCCTGGATGAAGATCGAGAAGGTCGGGAAAACTAAGATAGACATATTCGAGCCCGGCACCGCAGGCGCGACAACCAACAAATACGGCGCCATGCTCATTATTGATGAGTTTAACTGGGAGGCGATAGAACCCCAGGACAAACATGCCAAAAAGTTCACCCTCAAGGGCAACAAATTAATACCCGAAGGAACCTACCTTGTGGCCTATGTCCCGGTTGCGGAAGGTGAGCGAGTCTGGATGATCAGCAAGTTGAAGGAAGAAGTTGAAAAGCTAGATTTCCAGTTCAAAAAAATAGACAAGAAAGAACATATCGTAGGCGGGATTGTTTATTCCCCTAATGAAGAGGATACCCAGGGCGATGAGGCAAACGCAATGGAGATCTGGAAAGCTCTGAAGAACTACATGGTTAAGAAGCGGGTCATAAAGGTTATGCACAAAGGGAAAGCCAAGGATATTCCCATAGTAGAATGCTTCCAGCCGGAAGAGGATACCCACAAGGGAGGAACTGGCCCCGAACACCTGATCAAAAAGGGTTCATGGTGGGTTTCCATTTATTTGGGGGATGAGCCGGAAATCTGGAAAGAGGTCGAGAAAGGAAAGCTGAGAGGATTTTCGATGGCAGGGAGAGCTAGTAGCGATTAAAGACTTGACAAGACAATGTTGTAATAATATATTAGCAGTTGTAGCATTCAACCAGGTAAAGGCATGCTAGAAAGATAAGATCCAGCGAAGGTTCCTTCGGGAAGCCCAGTAGCGGGATGCTTATGCTCTTCGGATGCAACGATGAGTTTAGGCATCCCCTTTTTTATTGGATGCAGACAGG
>JAUWWP010000008.1 GCA_030616835.1 Deltaproteobacteria bacterium
AATTTCAGAAGAGCAATATTTATCTCCACCCTCAATGCGGTGCTGAGATATCTGGGCCTGGTCGAAGGAACGGTGCATTGTAAGGATAAGGATCCCCCGCGATGCAGTCAGAAACTTGTACCTTACATCAGGGAAAAATATGACCCCACCCGGATAGCCCTGGTTGGCTTCCAGCCCCGAATGGCGGAGGAACTGTCCCGCTGCTTCCAGCTCCGGATAACCGATATGGATGAGGATAATATTGGCAAAGAAAAGTCTGGAATAGAGATCGAAGATCCTTCTAAAACGACTGAGATCCTTAAGCGGTGTGATCTGGCACTGATTACCGGAAGTACGGTGGCAAATGGAACAATGAAACAATTCGAAACATCCAGACCAGCGATCTTTTACGGAGTCACCATAGCCGGGGTAGCATATCTACTGGGATTAGAGCGTTTCTGCCCTTACGGGACCTGAAATTACCACCTCGGCTACATAACGCTTTCATTTTCTTTTCAGGTGTTCCAATGCTGATTCATTAAAAAATTTACTCTTTTCTCCCTTCCCACCCAACTCAGGGCTTTCAGGAAGTTATCTTACTTCAATAATTGCCCCGCAGCCGGCCTCCAGGAAATTTTCTTCCCAATTCTTTTTAAATAGTTCCAATGCCTTTTCCCCGGTGCAGTGACCGGGTCCTACCTTCATAACTCCCATTTCTTTAAAGCTGTGGATAACCCTTCTTATCCACGCTTCGCTGTAACTCGTTAGGTGAAAACCTCCAAGGGCCAGGTAGATCTGGCCCTCACGCATCTGCTTTGACTTCCTTAAGATAACGGCAATTCCCGGATGGGCACAGCCGGTAATAACTACCAAGCCTTTTTCAGTACCGAGAACCAGTGACTGCTCAATTATCCCGCGACCCAGTTCCCCAATTGGCTTGTTTATTGAAAGAAAATCGGCACCGAGGGCCTTTATCCTTTTCTTGAAATCCTCGGGGAAAGACTCAGGAAGGTAAACTGTTAATTTATGCTTCTCCTTCAATAAATCCCATAGTCCTCCGGTATGATCAGGGTGATTATGCGAGAGGAAAATAACATCAACATCCTGGGGCTTTATGCCCAGTTTCTTCATATTGGAAAGCAATATCGGGCCACTACCACCGGTATCAAAGAGGATATTCTTCTCCAGCCCTTTAATGAAACAGGCAAACCCCCAGGCCGCCTCCAGTCGCTCATCATGGAGAAGATTATTGTAGAAAATAGTAATGCTTAAAGATTTCATCTTACTTTCCTGCTCCTTCCCAAAAGCGAAACCTGTGAGCGGGTTAATCAAGGAGATAGCAATCAGGCTCAGGCATGTTTTTTTAAGATTCAACCCTTCCTTTAAGCCGAAATACTTACTATTTATTTCTCGGGTGCTTCCCTTTCTTGCTCAACTCCAACTCCCGGAGTTGTTCCTGGAGCGATTTTAATTCTTCCTTTGCAATTCGATCAATAATCAAAATCTCATTAAGGTGGTCAATCTCATGCTGAAACGCTCTTGCCTCCAGACCGCCGATTAACAATTCCTTCTGCTTGCCATCTTTTAATAAGCATTGAACCACTATTTCCTTGGCCCTGTTAATCATCAACGAGATCCCGGGTAAGCTTAAGCACTCCTCAGGGCCACTATCGCTGCCCGACTTCCAGAGGATTGAGGGATTTATCATGGTTCTCAGGCCATTTCCGGCATTTACGACAATTATTCTTCTCGATACCTCCACCTGGGGAGCTGCCAGCCCCAGCCCCTGATGATAATCCAGGGTCTCTGCCAGATCATCGAGGAACCTCTCTACATATATGTCTGTATCTTCCACCTCCTCGGCTTTTTCCCTTAATATTGAATCTCCATAGATCTTAATCCCTAATACTGCCATTTCAGCTCCAAAATTGGTGTGCCTGCTTTTAAGGCTTAGGATTTAATGATCGCAGATATTCTCGCCGGCCTCCAGGGTATTATCCAGATACTGCCTGACCAACTCTTCCGGCTCTCCACCTGCCACTCCGTAGATAACCCTGATCCCATTCTCCGTAAACAACGCCTGGGCCCGCTGTCCCATGCCCCCCGCGATGATCAAATTGGCCCCCTGCTCATGAAGCCAGCGGGGAAGTACCCCCGGCTCATGGGCTGGAGGGGCCAATAGTTCCTTGTTTTTAATTTCCTTATCCTCCACCTCGATTAGCGCAAACTGCTCACAGTGACCAAAGTGGGCACAGAGCTTTCCTCCTGCTACTGGAATTGCAATCTTCATTTTCTCCTCCTTAATAATGGTTTTTAATAATCCCTAAATACTCTCGCTGCCGGATTACATCCAATGTCCCTCTACATTAGCCCCATTGGCCTCGGTCAATTTACCCTCTTGATAAGCGGTGACCGCCTCCGAAACCTTTCCCTTTGCTCCGGTAAATACCTTTATCCCGGCCTCCTTCAGCACCGTGAATGCCTTGGGACCGCAGTTACCGGTAATTACGACTTTGGCTCCGCTGTTAACAACGTTCTGACCGGCCTGAATCCCCGCTCCCTGGGGAGAGTCTAAATTCTGTCGGTTATCAATCACCGAAAATGAGCTATCTTCGGTTTCATAGAGAATGAATTTTTTAGCCCTTCCGAAGCGTTGATCAACCTCGCTTTCCAGAGTGTCGCCGTCTGCGGTAATAATAATTTTCATAACTTTCCTCCTTTTTAGTGGAGTTGCATTAGACCTTTCGGTAAGCCCTTTTCCAGGGCTCTCTCTCAAGCAACCGATAATCCTTAAGTGCCTCATGCAAAGTATTTGCTGCCAGAAGGGCGCAGTGCTGCTCAGATTCTGGTAGCCCCCCTAAGTTTTCTAAAATAACATCCCGGGTGATTTCTCCGGCATCATTAATACTTTTACCCTTAACCAGCTCAGTAACCATACTGCCGCAAGCAATGGTAGTCCCGCAGCCATCGGTCATAAAATTGGCTTCGGCAACCCTGCCATTAATTACCCTCAGAAATACCTCCATTGTATCCCCGCAGGGCCCGGTTATCTTCCCGTATCCTTCCGGATCATCGATTCTCCCCAGGTTTCGGGGATGGAGAAAATAGTCAATAACCTTCTCGGAGTATATTTTCCTCATATCCTCCATAATCCTCTCATTCAGCTCCTTAGTTAGCTTGTCAAGATCTTCCGTCATTTGTTTAACCTCCTCTGAATTGTCTGGCTATAAGGCCAGATTATAGGTAATGTTTCTCCATATCTTCTTTATCTCCTGGGCAACCGCTCCGACCGAGTATTCAACCACACTCTTTCTCTGCACCAGTGCCTTGGTAACTACCGGGTCAAAAGCAATCTTCCCCAGAAATCTCAGCCCCTTATTTTTACAGTACTTCTCAATCCTTGTGCTCATCTCCGGATTGAGATCATATTTATTAACGCAGACCATGGTCTTAATCTTAAAATGCTCGGCAAGAGCCACAATCCGCTCCAGATCGTGGATCCCGGAGAGAGTGGGTTCGGTTACGATCAGCACGCAGTCCACCCCGGTAATGGAGGCAATCACCGGGCAGCCAATGCCCGGAGGACCATCAACAATAATAAGATCCCGACCCTCTCTCTCGCCGATTAGTTGGGCATTTCGCCTGACCAGGGTAACCAGTTTACCTGAGTTTTCCTCGGCAATACCGAGTCTTGCATGGACTAAGGGGCCAAACCTGGTATCCGAGATAAACCACTCCCCGGAGAGATTTTCATTAAGCTTAATTGCCTCCGCCGGACAGAAATGAGCACAGACACCGCATCCCTCGCAGGAGATCGGATCTACCACAAAGTCATCGCTTATGGCGTTGAAGCGGCAAACCTCAAGGCATTTTCCGCACTCCGTGCAGATATCCCGGTTGATTGAAGCTAACTTGCTACCCCGGAACTCTTCTTTATGCTTTAAAGTTGGCTCAAGCAGAAGATAAAGATCGGCCGCGTCCACATCACAATCGGCCATTACCTTATTTTCTGCCAGGGCGGCAAAGGAGGCAACAATGCTTGTCTTTCCCGTTCCCCCTTTGCCACTTATTACGGTAATCTCATTCATAATTTTATATTTGATTCGCTATATTATCGAACAGACTGCTAAATTTATCCTTCCACCCCGGCCTAACCTCCACTATCGTCTTACCGAGGGAATATGCCTCAGCAATCCCCCTATCGGTGGGTATTTCCATAAGAACAGGAATACCCTCCCTTTGACAGTATTCGTTTATTCCTTGATCGCCAATATCCGATTGGTTGATAACGACCCCGAACGGGATCTTCAAAATCCGGACAACACCTACGGCAAGGATAAGGTCATTCAACCCAAAAGGGGTGGGTTCGGTAACCAGGATACAGAAATTGCTCCCCTTTACCGCCTCGATAACCGGGCAGGAGGTTCCCGGTGGAGCATCGATGATAGCGGTTTTATTCTGGTCAATGCCTTTCTTTACTGCTCTGATCAGCGGCGGTGCCATTGCCTCGCTGATCCGGAGCTTTCCGTGAATAAATTCTATTCCATCTGCCCATCCTTTCTCCACTACTCCCAGTTCGCGGGTTGTCTCGGAGATTGCTTCCTCCGGGCAGACCAGCGAGCACCCGCCGCAGCCATGGCAGAGCTCAGGAAAGGTTAAAACCTTTTTACCTATTACCACAATGGCACTGTACTGGCATATTCGCCCACATTCCGCGCAGTAAGAGCAACGGGATGCATCTACTTTTGGAATTGGCACCCCGATAGATTCCGAGTTGGTGAAGGCTGGTTTCATGAATATATGGCAATTGGGCTCCTCGACATCACAGTCAATAAGCTGGACATCTCTATTTATTGATAAAGCCAAATTGGTGGCGATTGTGGTTTTGCCGGTCCCCCCCTTACCACTGGCTATTGCTATTATCAAATTTGCCTCACTTTTTTACCTCCACCCGGAAATATCTATCCGCCGGCAGATCACCTACCAGCACTGCACCCGGGCAGGGCGCCACATATTTCACCGGATATTCCTGACCAATGATATTGAAAAATTCAACGCATGCTGAACAGAGACTCATGGTGACATCAATAGAATACGGAACTTTCTTGCCGCCTTCTTCCACATAAAACCGGGGATCAAGAAAGTTGGCATGATTGGCGCAATGATTGAGAAAGATACGCTGAGTGTCCATTTCTAGCTCTGCCGGATCCATACCGAGCTGTTTTGCCAGACGCCGCCGGAACTGCCTCCATTGTAGTATGTCACTTTCAGCATTTACTCCATATTCCTCGGGCACCTGATTTTTATAGGCCTCGGAGTTGACCAGCATTCGCTTTTCCTCATCATCAGGAAGCCGGGGAGGGCGAAAATCGCTTGGGGTGATAATAACCGCCTCCCCCACACCTTCCAGGGGTACTGCACTGTTTATCAATGCCTTGCCTGCCAGGTCTGAATGACGAAACCATGCTCCCTGGCGATAGCAGATATTATCCCAGACCTCAGGAGGAATAATGGTTACCCCACCCCTATTCATCAATCCCTGGCAGGGCATCCCGTGTGCCTTTTTTACCCTCGCCTTTTGGTCCCTCAATCGGGTAAACAGAAGATCTGCTTCTTTCTTATCGACAAAATAGGCATATAATCGATAATCCGGTTTCATCGTTGCAATAAACCTTGATCTATTATGAAGAGCTTTCGGAAGCTACTCCAGATGCTTATTAATCATCGGCTGGAGCTGGGACTTCGGCAAAGCCCCCACGATCTGCTCGACGACCTCCCCCTTCTTAAATATCATCAGGGTGGGTATCCCTCTTATCCCATAGTTTTCGGCAAGCATGTGGTTCTCATCGGTATTCAGTTTACCCACCTTGAGCCTGCCGGAATACTCCTCCGCCAGCTCCTTTACGATGGGGCCAACCATCTGGCAGGGGCTACACCACGGTGCCCAGAAATCTACGAGAACCGGCAGATCTGATTCCAGTACCTCTTTCTCGAAATTTGCCTCGGTCAATTCAATCTCCATTTTTTCACTCCTCCATCGAAATTGCCTCATTAGGGTACTCATCAACACAACTTCCGCAATCGGTGCATTCCTCGGCATCCACATTGGCGACATCATTTACTTTGATTGCCCCTACCGGGCAAACATCCTCGCATATTGCGCAGCCCGTGCATTTATCCTCATCAATAATCGCCATCGGAAAATCTCCTCTCTTACTTTTTCAGTTCTTTGATCTTCCTCTGGAGTTCCTTAAGCTGCTCGCTCATCGACTTCGCCTGTTCCTCGAGAGCTGACATCTCCTCTTCTTTGTTCATCGGTGCTCCGGGCATTTGCCCCCCACCCATCATGCCCCGGCCCATACCTTTTCCCATCCCCCGGCCCATTCCGCCACCCATGCCTCTTCCCATTCCCCGGCCCATTCCGCCACCCATGCCTCTTCCCATTCCCCGGCCCACTCCGCTACCCATGCCCATTCCTGGTCCCGGAGGGGTACCCGAAGGGCCTGGAGCGGAACTTCCCGAGGCTCCCGGCTGACCCATTCCGAAGTGGTTGGGAACACTGGCATTTTCTGCGGGAGCAAGTTCCCCGCGTTGATACCGTTCCAAAGCTTCCCGAACTATTCCGGCGGCACCCACAATCACCTCAATCCCGGCCGCAGAAAGCGTTTGATAGGCATTCGGACCACAGTTTCCGGTAACGACAGTCTTTACCTCCTTCTCGGCCATCAACTGGGCTGACTGGATCCCGGCCCCGCCTCCAACGGCAATATTCGAGTTCTCTATTGCCTCGAAACTCAAGTCGTTGAGTTCCACGATCAGAAAATACTGACACCGGCCAAATCTCGGATCCACCTCGGCATCAAGGTCTGGCCCACTGGAAGTTATTGCTATTTTCATTTCTTCTTCTCCTTTCCGGCTTGCTCCAATTCCACAAGGCGCTTGTTGATCTGCTCAAAAGCGTTTTGCAGGTGTTCGGCCTGCCCCTTTAACATATCCGCCTCCTTCTTATTGGTAATCCCGGGAGTAAACGGCTCTCGAAATACTTAATAAATTCCAGACAACGATTGCCTTACCACCACCGACGCCTATCGAATCCCCTGCCGAACCGTGGCCGCCAGAAGCCTCCTGGGAAGAACGACGAATAGGGTGATTGGTACCTATACGGATAACCCCCCGCAATCGGTCTTCCGGCAATCCCCGCATACCCGGAAGCGAAGCCGGTTACCCCAGGATTTGGGTACGATATTATACAATAGTCCATCCCACGTCCGGTCATCGGCCCGAGTCCCCTTGGTCCTGTTCCATTAAAACCCGGCATAAAGATCCACCTCCTCTCTTTGTTCTTTTATTCTCACCACACATATCTCACCCTGAAGGTCAACTACCTCCAACCCGATATGCTTCAGGTTGAACCGCTCGGCGTGCAGCTTACCCCTGATGAGCCGCCAGATGCAGAACTAAATACAGATAAAATCTTCCGGGGACTGTCCGCCTGGCATTTCGGGCAGCGAAGGTCATCCGTAGGCTCGTTAATGCCTAAAAGCTCCTCAAACCTCTCCCCGCATTTCTTGCATTCAAACTCGTATATCGGCATCTCGGCTATACCTCCTTCCTACTATATTATAAAATAATAGTCTATTTGCTCCTTGCCCTTCACCTATCCGCCTCACCTGTTGGATTTGCTCCTTCAGTTTCTGCCAGTACCTCCTCTAACTGTTCCGCGTTCACGAAATTCTCCACTCTCACTTTTACTCTTTGAACCCCATCAACCGATTTCGCCGCTTCCTGGATTTCGTAACCCAGTTGGAAGGCAAGAGGACAGACAGGAGATGACGGCCGGAAGGTTATTGCCGCCGCACCATCTTCTTCTACCCTCACCTCCCGGATGAGCTCCATCCTGACCACATCCAGGCCTGTCTCCGGATCAATAACTTTATTCAAGCGATCCCGGATCTGTTCCTGCAGGCTAACTGTTTTAGATTTAATAGCGCCCACCTTTTCTCCTACCAGACCCCGGGATAAAACCACCTTCCTCTGCCCCAGCCTCTGCCCTTTCCTCTGCCACAGCCCCTACCGCGGCCAAATCCCCGGCCAAACCCCGGCCCGGGGAAAGAAGCATACGGCAGATAACCCGGGTAGCCATATCCTGCCCCGTATGGGTAACCTGGCCCGGCCCCGTATGGGTAATCTAATCCTGCCCCGTAACCATACGGGTTGAATCCGTAAAACATACCACTCACCTCCTTTTTCAGGTTAGTAACTAATTAAAATTCCGAATTACCTGGAGGAGCGGCGGCAGACATTATCAGTCGAACAGGGAGGAGTCTCGCATCGCTCTTCCTGCCCACAGCAGGTTTTTCCCGGAGGACGCTTTTCGCCCATTGAAAGGGCTGGTACGGACATAACCTTTTTCAGCCCACTACTTCCGCAATTTTTACAGATAATCTCCCCTTTACCCTCGGAGGTTCCTACCAGAAACTCTCCAATCTCCCCGCAGCTTTTACACCGATATTCATAGATTGGCATTCCGTTCCTCCTTTTTGGTAATCAGATTCTTTAAATAGATTTTACTTTTCTCTTTGTTCCAAACTATTTTTTAATAGGTATGGCCAATTTCTTAATCTGCTTTTTCGTAAGGGGTTCTCCGTAGCAGGCAAACTGAGTTTTTGGTAACTTGTCGTTTTCAATAGGAATCCACTTGTCCTCAACCTTATTTAAGAATGACCATTCTAACTGCTCAGGAACCAGAGGAACAACGCCTTTCCACGAAACCATCTTTCCCTCTTTAAATACTGCCATAGGGACGGGTTTGCCCTTCTGGATAAGCTTCACTGCAGGGTTTGCGTGGCAGTCGGTACACTCCTTGCCCTTTGCTTGAACGGCATGAGTGAAATATGGGGAATAGGCAATAAACTTCTGATTTTCATAGACTAAAGTTTGCACAGATCCCGAGGTTACCTTCCCCTGATAATTAATCAAAAGGATCCAATCCTGGATCGGGGGTAAGAAGTTTCCTTTCCTCTTTCCCGTTTTCAGGAAATTATCAAAATGGCAATTCAAACAAGAAATGGAGTTTGATATATGACAGGAGGAACAATCCAGTTTTCCTTTATGCACTTTATGTGCCCTGATATCCTTTTCCTTGGGGTGGTGGCATGTCTCGCACGATGCCTTTACTGCCCCTTTATCCCTCATAGAGTGGTAGTATGTACCGTCGCCATGAACATCTTCCCCTTTATGACAATCTGCACAGACCATGCCTTTGTCTATATGAACATCAAGAGATCCCTTCTCTCTCCCGAGCTTAAAGGTTGTTTTCTCTCTACTATGACAGGTTAGACATGTATCCATATTTTTTGCTTTCGCTACGCGATAGAAGGATTTTTCTCCTTTCCTTTTAGCATGACATGGATCGCACGATTTGACATGGCAATTTTGGCAGTCAAGTTTATCGTAGGGGATATGGGTGATCTCCATGAAGCCGCCGTGCTCTTCGTACCAGTATCTCATGCCCTCTCCCGTATAATGTAGGCTTTTAGAGAAGAAAGTCTCTTGATTTTCCTGCGCTGAGGAGATCACAACCAATCCACCTGCTACCAATAGGACAATCGAAATAAATCCGACGATCCATCCTTTTGATTTATTTCTGTCAAATGCTAATCTCATGTCCTTACCTCCCTGGGTATCCGGTTGGAATGGATCCCACCTTTTTGATTATCAAGTGTTTCCAAAATACTATTTATAATTTCATCGATCTTCTTTGCCGTCTCACTCTTTTTTATATCCAGCAGGAAGGGTTTTCCATCGTCCCCGGAGACGACGATCTCCGGCTCAATCGGCAGGCGGCCAAGGAAGGGGACGCTCATCTGTTTTGCAGCCATCTCCCCTCCGCCAGTCTTGAAGAGGTCAATCTTGTCCCCACAGTGAGGGCAAATCAATCCACTCATGTTTTCAATTATTCCGGTGACCGGCATCTTCAATTGTTTTACAAAGTTGACGCACTTGCGGGAATCGAGAAGGGCTACTTCTTGAGGGGTGGTTACTATAATACTCCCGTCAATGTTTGGAATCAGCTGGGCAGCACTCAGGGGTTCATCTCCGGTTCCGGGAGGGCAATCCACTATCAGGAAATCAAGCTCTCCCCAGTTGGCATCGGAGAGAAACTGTTTGATGACCCCCATCTTGAGCGGGCCCCTCCAGATCACCGGAGAATCCGGGTCAGGAAGCAGGGCAGCCATGCTGATTACCTTGAGGTGAGCAGCAGGACAAATTGGTATTATCCTCTTTCCCTGTATGTCCAGCATCTGACCCTGAATCCCGAGCATCTTAGCCACATTTGGGCCATGAATATCCACATCGAGAAGCCCCACCTCATATCCCCGCAGGGCAAATCCCATGGATAGATTAACCGCTACGGTGGTTTTCCCTACCCCCCCCTTCCCGCTTAAGATAAGAAACTTGTGGCGAACCTTCGCCATTGCCTCTGTGAGCCTTTTGTCTTGTTCCTCCCGCTCTTTGTCCCTCTCGCTTTTCTCCATCTGTTTCATCTTTTCCTTTCTGACCAAGTTCAAGGTCAAAGACCGAACCTCCCTAGGTGAATCCCAAAGCCTGCCTAATACCGGGGGCAAGTGGGCGGACCCGGTGGAAAAGGTCCGCCCCTGCTCCGATTCAACCTACTTCTTCTTTTCCTGAGCCTCGGCCTTCATTAACTCATCGATTCGGTTCCTGAGTGCCTCAATCTCCTCCTGAAGAACCTTTTGTTGCTCTTCCAGAAATGCACGCTCCTCTTCCGGCGTGGGTTGGGCATAGGGAGCCGTGCCGTAATAATAGGGAGCACCGCCATAGGGAGCACCGCCATAATAAGATGCCGGTGGATAAAAGCCTGGACCCCACTCACCATAGCCTCTTCCCCACCAGCCTCGACCGCCGCCCCAGGCGCGTCCCCGTCCTCCTCCCCGGGGAAAACCGCCCCGCCCGACCCCGAAGACAGGGCCTGGCCCATAATATCCGGGTGCCGGGCCGCTCCCCGGAGGGCAGAAGCCGAAACCTCCTCCTGTCCTGGATCCCATACCCTGAGGACCTGTTCCATCAAATCCTGGCATACCAATCACCTCCTTAATAGATTACAGATTTCTGATTGTAGATTGTAGATTTGTAATCTGAAATCTAAAATCTATAATCTACAATCTGTGGTAATTTGCACTTTGCAATTTCTTTATTGTCCACCTCTACCCTGACCTTGTTCCCGGCCGAGACCCTGACCCCGCTCTCGTCCCTGGCCACTCCCTCTACTACCCCGAGGCCTCGCTTGACCCCTTTGTCTTCCACCTCCCCCGCAGGGGCCAATATCTCTGCCGGTTCCCGGGCCCTGTCCTCGTGGCCCGGTTCTATCTCCTCTTTGCATCTAAATCACCTCCTCTCTTTTATATCTCTTTAAGTGCCATTACTATATCTACCACTGACCACATCCTCGCCTTCTTCGTCTTCCTCTGTTAAGGAAGTGCCACTGTTGCCTTCTGCCACCAGGACCCATTATTACGCCGGGCTTCAACTGTCTCTTGAGGAAAAGTTTAATTGCCTCTTCTGCCTCGCCGGTAATCCAGGAAACAACTCTTATGCCATTACTTGCTAGCATTCTTACCGAAAAGTTGCTTATTCCTCCACAGATCACAGTATTAGTGCCGACTTCTGTCAGCCGGGTTACTATCTGCAGTGGGTTCCACCGTCCCGCCCATACTTCCTTCTTCTCCACGACTTCGTTATCTTCGACCGTTACCAGCAATATCCTCTGGGCACAGTCGAAACGGGGGGATACCCTTGAACCAAAAAGAGGGATTGCAACCTTCATTCTTACAGGAGTTTCCTTAAAAAATTCTTCAAGTAGGGGCAATTCATGAATTGCCCCTACATTGGATAGCCGGGGCTTTCGAGCTCCGGTATTTAGTCCGCCTCAGGCGGATTATCCAAATCCCCTTAGCGGGGCTGGTTCATCCTTCGTAGTACTAAGGAGAATGGAAAAGCCCCGCCTATCCACTTACGATTTTTTAATAAAGCAAATGATATGCCAGATTATATTTCGGGCGGGAGGCAGGATAAAAACTCCTTTTATAATGATAGGTTAGGTGGATAATCGGAAAGAAAAATCAGGTAGGAGAGAGATAAAAAATATTGTAAATATGCAATTGTTATGCAAAAAAGATTGCATTATTGCAATCCTTGTAGTTTCTCCTCAGGGGTATTTGATCCCGAACTTTTTCATTTTCCGCCAGAGGGTGCTCTTATCAATTCCCAGCTCCTCGGCCGCTCTGGCCCGATGGCCCTTGTATTTATGCAAGGTTTCAATAATCACTTCAGACTCGGCTTTCTGGAAGCGGTTCGGCAACTTTTTGCTCTCTCGGGACCTGGGTCTAAATCCTTTAACCAGCTCTTTTGGAAGGTGTTCGATCTCGATCACCGCTCCCCGGCAGAGCACAAAGGCATACTCAATGATGTTTTCCAGCTCTCTAATATTCCCGGGGAAATCATAACTCATCAGAAAATCGAGCACATCATTTGATACACCGGAAATATTCTTCACCTTTTTATAATTGAAGCTGCGGATGAAATGCTCGATAAGCAAAGGAATATCCTCCCACCGCTGACTAAGGGGAGGCAATTCAATTTTTATCACATTCAGACGATAATAGAGATCATCCCGAAATACTCCTTCTTTAACCAGATCGGCCAGGTTCTTGTTGGTAGCTGCTACCACCCGGACATCGGCCTTTAGCAAAGCAGTTGCGCCCAGGGGCTCGTATTCCCTCTCTTGCAATACCCGGAGAAGCCTTACCTGAAGGGCGGGGGATATGCTTCCTACCTCATCCAAGAAGATAGTCCCTCCCTCGGCCAGAGCAAATCGTCCGGGCTTATCCTTCTTAGCGTCGGTGAAGGCACCTTTAACATATCCAAACAGCTCCGATTCCAGGAGCGTATCCGGAAGAGAGCCGCAGTTTACAACGATATAGGGCTTTTTTCTCCGGTTGCTTAGATTATGAATTGCTTTAGCAAAGAGCTCCTTGCCGGAACCGCTGGGTCCCTGGATAAGTACCGTACTGTCACTCTCCGCAATCTCCGGCAGAATGTTAAAGATCTTCTGGATCTCATGGTTGGTGCTAATAATGTCCTCAAAGGTAGACTGGCGGGAAAGCCTCTTTTTCAATTCCTCAATTGCGGAAAGATCCCGGAAGGTCTCAACCCCGCCAATAATTTTTCCTTTTTCATCCCGCAAGATCGCGGTACTGATGCTTATCGGAACCCCCTTCCCCTCACTATTTAAGACATTCACCGGAAGATTTATTGTCTGCTTTCCGGTCTTTATAGTTTTCTCCAGTGCACAGGATGTCTGGCAAATATTGGCGCGCAGGACATCGTAACAGTAATGTCCAATGGCTTCCTTTCGGGAAATTCCGATGATCTTCTCTGCCGCCCGATTAAAGGAGGTGATCACCCGATCCTTATTGATCGTGAAGACACCATCAGCGATGCTGTCAAAGATAATATTGAAGATCTGCTCCTGTTTCTTTGCCTTCATAGCTTCTTTATATCATAAAATAGGGTTATAGAAAAGCCCCAGAAGAATAAGTAAAAAGGCTTTTCTTTGTGCCCTAGGGACCACGGAGAAAGGAAGGAGTTTCTTGGGCTTATCCTTGGGGGAAGAAGTCTACCTGTCCCAGGACCCTGAATGCTTCAGTAGTTGCGGAGGCCAAGAGGATCTTCTCTGCCCCAAGTAGGGGGGAAGCCCTGGATAGGTTTTCGGAATGGAAGGTCAGGTGAAGCCTGGCTGTTTCTAAGACTGTCCAGTGCCTGGAGAGAGACCTGGAGGATTGACTTGCCTTTTATTCCTTCCCTTGCCAACATTAGACTAAGATAAGGACTACTAACATCGTTGAAAGGGCTTTCCGGGAGTTTAGAAGAAGGATAAAGGTTATTATGGATAGCTTCCCTACCGAGGAAAGCTGTGTAAGGATAATGTTTGCTCTGACTAAGCTCTTGAATGAAGATTGGGAGCATAAGCTTATCAAAGGGTTTTAGAATTTACACAAAGTTATTGACACAACCTAAAAATTTTCCTATATATGAAGAGAAAATAAATCAAGATCTTCAATCTCGCTTATGGTCTGATCATCGGAGCAACACTTTATCTTCTGGTTTTATGAAAGGCAGAGTAGTTGCTATCTCCTTAAGTAAGCAGAGAGGGGTTAGTAAGCGAAATATCTCTAAAGGCTATCTGAAAGAGGGTCATGGATTAGATGGAGATGCTCATAGCGGCAAAGGGTCCAAACAAATAAGCTTACTGGCAGTAGAGAGCATAAAAAGGCTTAACGAAGAGAAGAAAATGGATGCCTCTCCTGGAGATTTTGCGGAGAATATCACCACGGAAGGAGTGAACCTGATCCAGCTTGCCGTTGGCACCCGCCTGAAAATAGGAAAAGCAGTAATCGAGGTAACTCAGATTGGTAAAGACCCCGGGTTAAGCCATAAGTTTTCCTACCAAGGACATTCTTTATTGCCTTCCGCGGGTATATTTGCCCGGGTAATCGAGAGTGGTAAGGTTAATCCAGGAGATGAGATACTGGTTTTACCTAAAGAGAGAAAGAAATGAGGAATTCCCCGCTTAAATTTTTTCTTCAGATCCTGGCCTTTGTCTGCCGGATCTGCCCCTTCTGCATTTACCGGAGAGCTAATCCGGGGACGAGCTTTTCCAGGATCCTGACCCGGGTTGAAAGAAACTGCCCATTCTGTCGGGCATACAATAAGTTATATCCAGCCAAATTATGAAGGATAAAGGCAAGATAAAACTCACAGGCCTGGTTCGCTGTGCTGGTTGAGCTTCCAAGATTGGTCCCGAGGACCTGATGCAGGTTCTGCATCAACTGCCAGTTAGCGAGCATAAGGATTTGATTGTCGGCCCTAAGAGTGGCGATGATGCCGGGGTATATCGTCTCAGCCCGGATATTGCCTTAGTGCAAACAGTGGATTTCATAACCCCGGTGGTGGATGACCCTTACCTCTACGGAAGGATCGCCGCTGCCAATTCTCTCAGCGATATCTACGCAATGGGCGCAGTGCCCCTGACCGCCCAGAACATAGCCGGTTTCCCCACCGGTAAACTGGAAATCTCTGTTCTCTCGGAGATCCTCCGCGGGGGCATGGATAAGGCAAAAGAAGCGGGGGTTGTTATTGTCGGCGGCCATACCATCGATGATGAGGAACTTAAGTATGGTCTGTCAGTCACCGGGACAATCCATCCCGATAAAGTAATCACCAACCGCGGGGCTATTGTGGGAGATAAGATTGTCCTGAGTAAACCCCTGGGGATGGGAATAATCTCCACCGCAATCAAGGCGAATATGGCTAAAGAAGAAACAATTGAGAAGGCAGCAGGCGTAATGGAGAGATTGAATCGGGAGGTGGCTGAAGCCATGAACGAGGTAGGGGTTAATGCCTGCACTGATGTGACCGGGTTTGGTTTGCTGGGTCATCTATATGAGATGGCCTATGCGAGTGAGCTCTCGGCCGTAGTTTATGCGGATAAGGTGGATTACCTGAATGAAGCAATTGAGCTTGCCGCTGAAGGTATGATCCCCGCCGGCTCCCATGCCAATAGAAATTTCCTCGTTGGAAAGGTAGAAATAAGCCCATCGATCTCTCGGAATCTGGAAATGATCCTTTACGACGCCCAGACCTCGGGTGGCCTGCTCATATCCGTGGCTGGCAATAAGCTTGATGAATTACTGAAGGCATTGGAATTGAGGACAGTTGGCAATATCCAGGTAATCGGAGAGATGGTCCGGGGTGAAAGGGGCATGATTGAGGTAATCTGAAAGGAGATATGGCAGATCTCAGCCTCGAGGGATAATTATATATAGTCAACGGCATAAATAAGTTGACTCTTTGCTGTCATTGCGAGGAGGCCGCCTGTCCTGAGCCTGTCGAAGGAAAGGCCGACGAAGCAGTCTTGAAAAAACTGAGATTGCTTCGCTATGCTCGCAATGACTATTTATTCGTTGTCTTTAGCAACGAAGAA
Organism: Deltaproteobacteria bacterium; assembly: GCA_030616835.1. Lineage (GTDB taxonomy): Bacteria > Desulfobacterota. The sequence goes on from JAUWWP010000008.1 coordinate 16,046, forward strand.
AGGGGAAGTGGCAATGAAAAGATACTTGGGTTTAAGCAAAATCATTGTATTTATCCTAATTATATTCCTATCCAAAGCCTGCGCAAAGGAGGCCGAGTTTCCCGGTGGCACATATACCACCCTTTATAAAACCCTGAAGCCTGATGAGACGCAGAGTGAATTCGGTTTGCTTATTGAAGCTCCCGGTGAGCGTCACACCCCCCGGACGGAACTGGTCACCCCGGATAAAGCCTCTGGAAATAGAGTGTCGCTGGCGTATTTCCTTCATATGACCGATGTCCATATCGTTGATGATGAGTCGCCAAATCGCCTCTGCTCATTCGACGGCCCCGGACCGACTCAGGGAGCTTTCCGGCCCCAGGACAATCTGGCTGTCCAGGTGTTAAATCAGATGATAATGACGGCAAATAGATTTAGCTGGGAGCGGCCCTATGATTTCGCCATCTTCACCGGGGACTCGATTGACAACACCCAGTATAACGAGCTCCGCTGGTTCATTGATACCGTGGATGGCCTTAGAGTCGATCCGGACAGCGGCAGGGATGATGATCCCCTTCTGGGCCCGGGAAACGATCACAATGACCCTATCCTTACCGAGGGCCTGGACAGGATGGTCCCCTGGTATCAGGTATACGGGAATCATGATCTCCTTATTCAGGGAAGTATGGATAGTATTCCATCATCGGAGGATAATGCGATAGCTACCGGGGACTGGTCAGAGAATGGCACGAGAAACGGAGCCACTATGGAGGTCACTAAGGAGGAAGCGGTTATCACCGGATATGTTCCCCCGGACCCGGATCGCCGGGTGTTTATGAACCCTGAGGATTATGTCGAGGAGTTCTTCAATACGGTCTCCGAACCGGCGGGCCACGGCTTTTCCTTTGATTATATTAAAAATAATTATGCCGTTGACCCCATTCCCGGTCTTCCTCTCCGGATGATTGCTCTCGATACCGCCAACCGGGAAATAGGTGGGGCCGGGGGGGTTCTTGAACAATCCCAGATTGATGATTTTCTGATCCCGGAACTTGAGCAGGCCCAAAATAATAATAAACTGATTATAGTTACCTCCCATCACCCGGCAGAGAGTATCTCGCCCACTGATCTTACCGTGATTCTCAACGGATACACCAATGTATTCCTGCATCTTGTTGGCCACACGCATAATAATCTAATTACCCCCATGCCCGACCCGGTGTCAGAGCGGGGATACTGGGAGATCCAGACCACTGCCCTGACCGATTATCCCCAGCAGAGCCGGATAATCGAGATCGTTGATAATAAGGACGGCACCGGATCAATCTACTGCACAATGCTTGATCATAATTCCCCGAAAGGCTCCCTGCCCTATCTATCTCGTTCCCTTTCCCTTGAGGATGTTCAGCTCGGGGATGCCAGTACAGGCAGGGAAGGCGAAGAAGGGAAGGATAGGAATGTTGAGCTGATCTTCCGCATCCCCGATGAGGTTGAGAAGAGGCTGGCTAATTTAACCCTCCCCACCAGGATAGAATCACTGACCACTCTCACCGAGGTTCAGGGAATGAGATAGGCTCTTCACGGAATATAGAAGATTTAATGTAAAATGCCAAAGCTCAAAGTTCAAATGAAACCCAAAGTTCAAATGACAAAACATTTGACATTCAGATTTTGACATTTGTCATTAATTTGAGATTTGGATTTAATTGTTTACCCACAATAATCCAGGGTGAGCCAGATATCAGGCTCGCATATGGCTTTTCCCTCTCAATTTTTACCGCCGCCTCCTTCTTTGCCCCGTTAAAACTCCGCCTTAGGCGGACTAACGGGGTTTACCCAGTCTATAACCGGAAATTATTCACTTCCTCCTTCAGGTGATTTACTTCTTCCTTCAAAACCTCTACTGCGGTAAACATCTCGGTAGAGCTGGAGAGGTTACTCTGAGTAACCTCCTTGATGTTCTCCATGGCTTTGCTCACCTGCTCAGTGCCCAGGGTCTGCTCTTGGGTTGCCTTATTGATTTGTCTGACCATCTCCATGATTTTCTCCATCGATTGAGTAATTAATTTGCTTTCCTGTGCCTGCTCCTGGGTAGTTTTCTTTACCTGGAGGGTTACCCCTTTCATCTGCTCGGCGGCTTTCATTATCTGCTCACTTCCCTGTGCCTGCTCCTGAGTGGCCCCGGTAGTCTCCTGCGCCATCTCCGCTATCTTCTCCACGGCCTCGGTAATATGCTTGCTGGATTTAGTTTGATCAACAGTAGCCTTAGCTATCCCGGCTACCATTTCATTGGATCTCTTAATGCTCTCCAGGATCTTCTCTAAGGCACCCCCTGCTCTCCGCGAAAGCTGAACGCCTTCTTCCACGCTCTGAGCCCCGGCAGCCATGGCGCCAACCGCCTTGTTAGACTCCTCCTGAACCGCCTGGATCAATACCGCGATTTCTTTGGTCGAAGCAGCAGTCCTTTCCGCCAGATCCCGGATCTCATCCGCTACCACAGCAAACCCTCTTCCATGCTCTCCGGCCTGGGCTGCTAAAATGGCTGCATTCAGGGCCAGAAGATTGGTCTCTTCGGCAACCTCCTCGATCACGCCTAAGATCTTTCCGATCTCAGCGGTCCTCCCTCCCAAACTATTGATGACCATGGCCGCCTCCTGCACAGCCACTTTTATCCTGTCTATTCCCTTTATCGTTGAGTCAACCGCCTGGACGCCCATTCGGGCATCATCCCCTACCTTTTCCGAAAGCTTGGAGGTCTCATTTACACTAAACTCAACCTCTTTTATCGAAGAATCCATCTCCATCATTGAAGAAGCTGTTTCATCGGTAATATTGGAGAGGACCTCCGCGTTCTCGGCCACCTGCCGGTTAGCTATTGCCATCTGGCTGATGGCCGAAGTGGTTTCTTCTACCGAACTCGAAAGGATCCCTACATTTTCGGCAACCTCACCAATAGTCGCACTCATCTCAAAGACAGAAGATGAGCTCTCATCAGCAGAAGCAGAAAGAACCTCAGCATTCTCCGCTACACTCCTGATAGAGGCTCCCATCTCCTCTATAGAGGAAGAGGTATCCTCCACTGAGGCAGATTGAGAGTTTGCTCCCTGGGAAACCCTCTGTGAGCCTTCCGCAACCCTGTTAGCAACTGAATCCAGATTAAGCTCAGCTTGATTTATCTTCCCAATCATCACTCTTAAATTGCTAATCATCTTTTTAAGGCTCATCGCCAGATGACCCACTTCACTCTCTGACATTACCGTCACATCCCTACTGAGATCGCCCTCAGAAATACCTTCGAGCAAAGAGACAACTCCCTTCAGGGACGCAGAGACATCATTGGCTACCAAAAAGGCGATTCCGACTGACATAGCTAAGGTAACCAGTAATAAAATCACCGAACCCCTCACCATCCCGGAGAGCCTAAACTTATAATCTTCCCAGGGATATACCGCGGCCAGATACCATCCTTTGCTCTCTAAATAGGCTCGAACTATAAGTCTAATGGACTTAGAGTCCATGGCCACAAAATGATCTTTGCTACCCTGAAGAGGAGAGATGAGAAACTCATCTGATTCCCCTTCGGTTCCACCTTCTTTGCCAATTATTATGTTGAAGAATTGTTGAGTTAACTCCTCTCTAAGCTCTCCGGCAATCCTTTTCCCTTCCTCATTCAAAATAAAAGCATATCCTGAACGGCCAACATCAATCTCGTCCAAATAGACCCTCAGTGAGCTAACTCCCTGCCCTTTTTTTATCAACTCATCAATCCTCTCTGCCTGCCCTCTTAACCAAGACAATCTCGATTGAGCCAGCTCTTCCACCAAAGCGAGGCGGGCCCAAGAGTGGCCCATAACGCTGGACAGGAGCAGAACAAGAACGACCAGAGTGGTGAAAGAAGCTAAAAGAGTTGTCCTGATCCCTATCCTGAATCTACTCTTTTCTCTTTTCTTTAGGGAAGCAGGGTATTCACGCAAGATTCTCCCCACCTCTGGCCGCAAAGTTAGTTTGAAGAAGAAGTTCTGAAACAGAGTGACCAGGATACCTAAAGTTAGGGCGCTGAAGGCAATCTTAGCCACTTCGCTCATCGGAAAAGTCACGAATTGAAAAATAGCTATCATCATGATTGCAACTACTACCATCCAGTAGAAAATGGTAAAAGAAGAAACTATTAAGGGAAATTTCAGGGCAGCTTCTAATGCCTCCCCTGCCATTGAATCCGTCTTTTCTCCCTCTTTATACAGAAGGAGCAGGACTGGTTTAATGTACCGGTTTATTACCATCACCATGATTATCGATATTATTGGTATCAAGATGAACCAGGTTATAAGTGCCGGGATAACTGCTTGGGTAACCCTGGGAAAAAGAGCCAGAACATACCAGAATCCTATCGTAATACAAATTATTGGGCTGATAATAAAGGCTAACACCAGCTTAGTCCTCAGACCTAACTTCACTGTTTCCTCCTTTTTTTTATGACCCTTCCTGCTCCCTATCAGGTTAGCTTGAAAGGAACCGGGATGAAGGTTAATTCAAATACTAATAATGCGATCCAGCCCAACACCACCCGTCTCCTATCCAGAGATATTAAGGCTAAAGGGCTTATCGCATTTCCAGGCTCGCATATAGCCTTTCCCTCTCAACCTGTGATATCTGAACCTCAATCTCCCTGCTCATCAGCTCATCACCGCCCCTGATTAAGACCGGAAGATAGTTGCGGGAATATCCCCGGAGTAACCCGCTTTTGCTATCTCTTTTACGCTCCACCAGAACCAGGCAGCTCTTTCCAATAAAATCTTGATAAAACTGCCTCCTCTTTTGCCGGTCAAGCTCGTGCAGGCATTGGCTTCTTTCTTTTATCACCAAGCCGTTAACCTGATCCGAAAATTGAGCTGCCGGTGTGCCCGGCCTCTTTGAAAAAGGGAATATATGTAGATAAGTTACTGGAAGAATCTCAAGTAATTTATAAGTATTCTGGAAGTTTTCCTCTACCTCTCCGGGGAATCCGACAATAACATCTACCCCGATTGAAGCCTCGGGAATCTTGCTCTTAATTCTCCGGACAAGCCCGGAGAAGGACTCAGAGGTATAATTACGACCCATTCTCTTAAGAATCCGATCATCCCCACTCTGGAGAGAGATATGGAGATGGGGACAGAGTATTTCCGACGAAGCTAAGAGATTAATCATTTCCTCGGAGATCTCATCAGGATTCAAGGAGCTTAGCCTTATCCTTTGAACCGGCCTCTGCTTTTCTAAATTCAGGAGCAGATCAAGAAGGCTAAAGCAAGGAGAAAGTTCTAATCCATAAGAGCCGATATTAATCCCGCTTAAGACTACCTCTCGGTAGCCTGCCCTGCTGAAGCGTTCAATTTGCCGGAGAACCTGTTCTGGTTCCAGGCTTCTCGTGGGACCCCGGGCATAGGGCACGATGCAGAAGCTGCAACGGCGATTACATCCATCCTGGATCTTCAAAAAAGCCCGGGAAAGCTGGGAAAACCTGCTGATTGGTGGGCTGTGAAGCCTTTTTTCCTCGGCAATAGACCCTACCCGGATAAGGGGCCTCTCCCTTTTCTGGAGCTGGAGGAGAAACTGACCGATCTCCTCCTTTTCCCGGTTGCCCAGGATATAATCTACCCCGGGAATCCTGCTTATCTCCTCAGGATTTACCTGGGCATAACAACCGGTAACAATTATCAAGGCCTCCGGATCTTTCCTTTGAAAACGCCTGATCAGTTGGCGGGATTGATAATCAGTCTTCCTGGTAACTGTGCAGGTATTTATGATGTAGATGTCAGCAGATTCATCATCAGGAACCACCTTCAGATCTGATTGAGGAATACTTTGTTCGATAAGGGCAGAATCGAACTGGTTAGCTTTGCATCCGAGTGTAGCAATGACAACTTTCTTCATCTACGAAGCCTGTTTGATCCAGCCTACCCACAAGAACTTCATCTTCCTGGTAGAAAACCACTTCCCTAATCAAAATTCAAAACTAACCTTTCCTGGGAACGATACTCTTGATTGTGGTAGATCCACTGAAGTGAGAGCTCGACCCGGGGGATCCCCTTTTTATCCACAATGGTTTTATGAAAGGTGGCGACCTCGCCGGGCCTGAGCACTGAAGGGGTGGCAAAGGTAGAATTCAGGCCAACAAAATTATTCTCGGCATCGAAACGCTTGAAGATAACCTGGATATCTTCCACATTCCTCTTTCCCACATTCTTTACCTTTCCTTCTATCTCCAGATAATCGGAAAAGATATTATTTGTGTATTGGATTATCTTAATCCGATCTCCGTTCCTCCGGGCCTCTTCTTCCTCGGCCGAGGTCTCCAGATTGTCGATCCTCTGTTGAAGCACTTTTAACTCCTGGATCAGGGCTTCCACTTTTCCCTTGGAGCTCCCCTCTTCGGATTTGCCTCCGCATCCAATTGCCAGGGATAGAATCAAAGCCAAAAGAATCTCTCTTTTCATTTATACCTCCCTACTTATATTTAAGTAGTAACCCTATTTGATAATCCCAGCCATTGGACAGGCTCAGGACAAGTTGACCAGACTCCCATTAGTTATTCGTTATTCGGTTGCGCTGCTCGTTTCGTTTTCCGTCAACCGTTTTACGACCCCCGATACCAGCGGCCCAACCGCGACCCATTGACCCAACCTATCCTTCGATAGGCTCAGGACATGTATCATGCGGAGTTTTACTAAAAAACTGGGTCACCACCCATATTTACAGACACCTATAACCGAAAATTATTCACTTCTTCCTTCAGGTGATTTACCTGTTCTTTCAGAACCTCTACCGCGGTAAACATCTCGGTAGAGCTGGA
>JAUWWP010000390.1 GCA_030616835.1 Deltaproteobacteria bacterium
AGCAAGCTGTGAAGGGTTGAAAAAAGATTGTCAAGATCAAAGATTTGACCCCTATTCCCCGTCGTAAGGACAGGTCCCCCACATTTTCGAATCCTTCGACTCCGCTCCCTTCGACAGGCTCAGGACGTGCAAAACGGCCCTTTCTAAGTTGCTTTTTTCTCAACAATGTGATAGCTTTTTTCATGACGGTTTTCCTTCCCGCCTGCCAAAGAATTTGTTCGGCGGGCAGATCTTTTCCTTCGACAGGCTCAGGACAAGAAGAGATTAATATTTCCCCGAATTTTGCCATAATTCGTGGTGAGGCGCCTTTTCTTTTTCAACTATGGAAAAACAGGAAAAAATACAATATTGGTTGAAATCAGCAAAGCTTGATTGGAAGGTGGCAAATAATCTTTACGAAAAAAAGGACTTTTCATATTCCCTTTATTTTGGACATTTGACCTTGGAAAAGATTCTGAAGGCACTTTATGTGGATAGATTCGATGAGCCACCTCCGTTTACGCATAGGTTGACATATCTTGCCGAAAAATTGTCTTTAAATCTAACAGAAGACCAGATAGACCTTTTAGAAATTGCTACAGATTTCAATCTTGAGGCAAGGTATCCTGATGAGAAATTCTCATTTCAAAAAAGGTGCACAGAGAGTTTTACCAGAGAATATATAGATAAGATAAAGGAGATGAAAAAATGGTTACTCAAACAGATAAAGTAATTAAAGTAGTAAAAAGGTATATTAAAGAACTAGAGAGGAATGGTATTCAGATAAATGAAGCCTTTGTTTTTGGCTCTTATTTCCGCGGTCATTCCAACGAAGAGAGCGATATTGACGTCGCTTTAATCTCTTCAGCCTTTACCGGGGATAGATTTGCTGATAGAAGAAGGATTGTTCCTCTTAGGCGAAAAATTGATACCAGGATTGAACCTATGCCTTTTAGACCTAAAGATTTTGATAGTGGTGGGATATTAGTTGAGGAAATTAAAAGGACAGGGATAGCAATACTAAAGAAAAAATTAGAGTAATAAGGAGGAGAGAAAAGGGGTCAGATCTTCATATGTCATTTAAGAGAAAAGGGGTCACTCATTAAAGGGCACCTGGCAGGAGATTGTTTTTAAAAAGAATTAACGAAGGGATGCAGGAGATTGATTTATAGTTCAGGGAATAGCCCTTCGACAGGCTCAGGACACGGCAGGGAGTGGTAGGGAGTAGCACCCTACTTCGCCAAGGCTACGAAGGGCTGGTCCTACTTCGCCAAGGCTTCCTTCGATAAACTCAGGACAGGTCGAAGGACTGGGGGAAAACAAACTTCGACCGGTAGCCACTCCGCCAGTGTTCTACTATACCCCATTATCCAACTGTAAATTAGGGAGACCGCCAACAAACTTTTAGAGGTAGAGTTATGACAAGCGATACGAGAGCTAGAAAAATAATCATTGAAATCGTAGATAGAATAATAAAGGTGTATAAACCAAAGAAAGTCATCCTTTTTGGCTCTTATGCTTATGGAGAACCGGCAGAGGACAGCGATATTGACCTTCTCATTATCAAGAACACAGATAAGAGACCCATTGACAGATGGGTTGAAGTGAAAAGACTTTTACGGGACAACAGCCGAACCCTTCCTGTCTCACCTCTTGTTTATACTGAAAAAGAGATTGAAGAGAGAATTGCCATAAAGGATTTCTTCGTCGAAGAAATCCTTGGGAAGGGGGAGGTTCTTTATGGATAAAGCCTTCAAAAAGCAGGCTGAGGAGTGGTTTGAGTAAAATCGGGGACGGGTTCACATTTTATTGATAAATGAGCAAATGATGCTGAAAAGAAACAGGGAATATCTATTGACATTTGGATTTAATTATTTGCCCAAAATAATCCGGGATGGGCTAATTATGAAAAGAATTCTTTTATTTATTTTAATATCTCTCCTCCTTCCTTTCCTCACCGCGTCCGCTGCGGAAAAAATCTACATTGACATCGACTCCCCAACCCTGCGTAAGTTTCTGATAGCAATTCCCGAGTTCAAGGATCGGGAGAGCGGGGGAAGCTACGACCATCTTCAAATATCCCGGATAATAGCAAACGATCTGGAGACATCCGGGCTATTCAAAATCCTCAATCCCCTGAATTCTCTCGAGGATCCGAAAAAGACAGGCCTAACTGCTGAGCAGATTAATTTTCAGGACTGGTCAGCTATTGGGATTGAAGCGTTAGTTATAGGAAGCTACCGATTGAAAGGGGAGAGGCTGGAGGTGGAGGTTCGGCTCTTCGACGTGATTCAGGCGCAGCAAATAGCGGGAAGGCTTTATCAGGGTAAGCTTCATAACCTCCGGGAGATAGCTCATAAGTTTTCCAATGAGATTATCCGGGAATTTACTGGAAAGAAGGGTATTTTCGGAACAAAGGTTGCCTATGTCTCTAATGCCTCCGGGAGGAAAGAAATTTATCTCTGTGACCTGGATGGCTACAATCAGCAAAGGATTACCAATGATAAAACCATTGTCCTCTCTCCTGCCTGGTCTCCTGATGCGAAGAAGATAATCTATACCTCTTATAGAAGAAGGAACCCGGATCTCTATCTGCTCGACCTAATCGAGGGGCGTAAGAGTCTCTTATCCCATCGTCCGGGCCTGAATATCAGTCCTGCCTGGTCTCCGCGAGGGAATCGGATTGCCTTCAGCTTATCGCGGGATGGAGATGCAGAGATTTATACAATGAATATTGAGGGAACCCAGCTTAAAAGGCTCACCCATAACCGGGGAATTGATGTCTCGCCTACCTGGTCCCCTGATGGAGGCAGAATAGCATTTGTCTCCAGCCGGGCAGGTAATCCTCATATCTATGTGATGGATTTTGATGGGGAGAATGTAAGGAGGCTAACCTATGAAGGAAGGTATAACAGCTCTCCTGCCTGGTCTCCTCGAGGGGATCGGATTGCCTTTTGCCGGAGGGATAATGGGTTCTTCCAGATTTTTACCATGAATCCCCAGGGCAAAGACATCCAGCAGTTGACTTTTGTAATTGGTAATAATGAGGATCCCTCCTGGTCTCCGGATGGAAGGTATCTGATCTTTAGTTCTACCAGGGATGGGAACTCAGAGCTCTACCTGATTAATGCTAATGGTAGTCACCTAAGAAGGCTTACCCGGACTGATTTTGATGAAACCAGCCCTGCCTGGTCCCCGAGGATCCAGTTAGTAATAAGTGAACCC
>JAUWWP010000339.1 GCA_030616835.1 Deltaproteobacteria bacterium
ACCACCTCCAGCTTACTGAAGTTGATATTGAGCTTTCCGGGGAGCCCCTCACCAAGGACAGCGCCGAGGAGATCATCGAGCGCTTCGACCGCCGCTACGGCGAGCTTTACGGAAAGAACGCGGGTTTCAAGGAGGCGGGCCGGGATGTGATCAGCGAGTTCATGCGCGCAGTGGCACGGACTCCCAAGGTCAAGCTCAAGGCAGAGAAAAACGGGAGGCCGGATATAAGCCCGGCTCAGAAGGCCCAGCGGGAGACCTACTTTGCCGGGAGAGGTTTTGTGCCGGTTGACATATACGACGGCGATAGGCTTCCAGCCAACTCGCGGGTTTCGGGCCCGGCCATCCTGGAGATGGTGGGAACCACGGTGGTTGTCCCCCCAGGATACAACGCCGAGTTCGATCCCTATCGTAACATCTACTTAAGGAGGGAGGGCTGAGATGGCACCGCAATTAAATGAGTTCGGCCAGCCCCACGCCCACTTGGCACCGCCCCAGGTTCTGCGGGCGCCGTTCACGGTTCCCAACCCGCCGCTCGAGGTGGACCCCATCGCATACGAGATTATTAAGCACCGGATATGGTATGCCGGGCTTTCCCTGGGGGAAACCCTGAAGAAGGTGTCCGGGACCATCGTCACGGCCGAGGCCAATGACATGAGTTCTTACATCACCCTGGAGGACGGTGCACCGGTATTCATCGGTCCTTATGTGATCTTCCATTCCGGCAACGCTGACCTGATCGTCTCCAATGTGATCAGGCTCAACCAGGAAGACCCCGGCATATATGACGGCGATATGTTTTTCGTTAATGACCCCTGGCTCGGTCCCGCCCACCAGCCGGACTGCGCAATTGTGGCTCCTATCTTCCTTGATGATGAACTATTCTGCTGGACAGGTCTCACCGTGCACCAGCTCGACCTGGGAGGCGTTGACCCGGGCGGCCTTTGCCCCAACGCCCGTGATGTTTACGCGGAGCCCACCCTGTATCCCGCGGTGAAGATAGTGGAGCGAGGGAAGTTCCGGAGCGACTTTGATCGGCTGCTCCAGCGCAACTCACGCCTGCCCGGGATCGTGGCCCTGGACATCCGCTCCATGATCGCGGGTAACAATGCCTGCCGCCGCGATCTCCTCAAACTTGTCGGGCAGTATGGCAAGGATGTGGTCAAGTCGGTGATGATCATGATGATCAAGAAAACCTCGGAAAAGTTCAAGGCCCGTCTCCGTGAGCTTCCCCGCGGCACCTTCCGGAGCCGTGATTGGAACGAGATCGGGGGCGCGGCACCCGAGCTTCAGGACGAGGTCTATCAAATGGAATGCACTCTCACCAATACTGGCGAGAAGCTAATATTTGACTTCTCCGGCACCTCACCCCAATGCAAAGGTTTTGCCAACTGCGGGGTAGGGGGCATGCGTAGCGGGGTTATCTCCGGGTTCGCCGAGCCGGTGGCTTACGACATTCCCTGGAATGCGGGCCTCCTGGAGAACATCGAGATCATCTCCCAGGAGGGAACCATCAATAACCCCACTTATCCGGCCGCTGTTAGCGACGGGATCACCGAGGGAGCGATCGTAACCGCCACGGCCGCGGCCGGCGTGGTTACGCGCATGCTCCTGGGCCACAAGGAACTCCGGGACAAGACCTTGGTTAACAGCGGGGCTGCCTTCCTGGGCAATACCCTCGGGGGCATGAATGAGCGCGGGGAGCTTTGGGGCACCCTGCTCCTGGATGTGATCGGGATGAGCTGTATGCCCACCGGTGTTCGCGACGGCAAGGACATCACCGGCTCCGGGGGTATCCCCTACACGCAGTTCTCGAACGTTGAGACCAACGAGCTTCATTATCCCATGCAATATCTCTATCGCCGTCTGGCACGGGACGCCTGGGGTCACGGCTACCACCGCGGCGGCCGTTCCATCGAGCTTGCCTTCAAACCGCATAAGACCGGGTTCATATACATGCTGCTCTGGAATCATGGGGCGGAGTTCTCGAACAGCGTGGGCATCTCCGGCGGGCTGGGAGCGAGCGCGGTCCGATTCAAGGTAGCCCGGAATACCGGCATCGAGGAAAAATTCAAGGCCGGCATCATGCCGGATAACATCGATGAATTCACCACCGAGGTGCTGAAGGCCAAGAGCGAGAACATGCTCAGTCCCCAGGATCTGGTCTATTTCGGCGTGCCCGGGGGCGCAGGTTACGGAGATCCCCTGAAGCGCGAACCGGAGCGGGTGCTGGCCAATATTACTGAGGGGATTCTCTCCCGCGAGGATGCCCTCAAGTTTTATGGGGTAGTGGTCAAGGGAGGGGAGCCGGAGGTGGATTGTCCTGCTACCGAGGCCGAGCGGAAAAATGTGCGGGAGAACCGCTTGACTTGCGGCCGATACCTGGACGAGTTGGAGAACTTGGTTCCCCCGGAAAAGGAGGAGCCGGCTCCTCAGAGGCTGCCCCGAGACAAGTGGGCGCCGCCGGAGCCAGTGCGCGAGCTGTTCGAGGTGGGAATGGGATTGAAGGTCATTCGTGACCGAGAGAATAAGCACTGGTGGGTGTGCACGGAGTGCGGGCACATCTATTGCCCGGTGGACCAGAGCCCCAAGGAACACAGTCTCCTCCGTGTGGGCTATCTTTCCGAGACCTCCCATCCCACCGCGGAGATGGCCAAGCGAGCACCGCCCCGGTTCTTCCACCGAAAGTTTTACTGCCCCAATTGCGCGCTGATGTTCACCACCGAGATGGCCCGCGCAAATGACCCGGTGATCATAGACATTGAGTACGACCCGGACTGGCTGACCAGCCTGGAATAACCAACTATGATGAACAAATACTAAGCACCAATAAGGTAAAATCCTAAGCACTAAATCCTAAATTCTAAACAATTTCAAATGATCAAAATTCAAAATACAAAACATTACGATCTTGAAGAGACAAAATAGTTTTGAATTTGGTTAATTTGAGTTTTGAATTTATTTAGGATTTAGGGTTTGGGATTTAGGATTTGTCACTGTATTGATTTATGAAATATTATCTACATATATTTAAGACGCTTTACATATAAATTTGTAGGGCGGGCCTCTCCCGCCTCAGGCGGGACCATTATGTCGGGCTACAATAAAGGAGAGAGGCCATGAACTTTATGAAGGACTTTGTGCACCAAGCTGAGAAAAGGCCTGAGGCCCCGGCGCTGATCCACGAGGGTAAAACCTACTCATACGGCGAGCTGATGAAGCTCATTGACAGTTGCGGCCTGGCCTTAAGAAAGCTCGGAGTGAAGTTAGGCGACCGGGTGGCGCTGATGATAAACAACCGTCCGGAGTTCGTGATCGCCTACCAGGCGGCGGTTAAGATCGGGGCAGTTATTGTTCCCATCAATACTTTTCTCAAGGAGACTGAGCTCTCTCACCAAATCAACGATATGGGGGCCAAGGTCTTTATCGGCAACGACTGGTGTGCGGCCTCGGTGGGTTCGATCAAGGATGAGCTAAAAACCGTGAAGGAGATCATCCTTACCGGCGTCGAAGGCTATACGGACTTCCAGGACTTCATCTCTCCGAGAAGGGCGAGCTTGAGCTTTACGATGCGGCAGATGATGATGTGGCCGTGATCAAGTACACCGCGGGGACCACGGGCAAGCCCAAGGGGGCGATGCAGACCCA
>JAUWWP010000286.1 GCA_030616835.1 Deltaproteobacteria bacterium
GAAATCGCCACGCCCAGAATACCAAGCTTTTCCCTGGTTCCCATTCCCCTGGCAAAATTAATTGTCACACCACCTGCCCCAGCCTTTTGGGCAGCCTTCCAGACATCATCTCCCTTTCCTCTTTGAACGATGCACGTGATAACATTAAATTTTATGTTTGACATATCCATCTTATTCCCCCTAACTTGTTTTTCTCACTTTTCTTTCAACATAATTTCCCAATGTTAATACCACTATAATAGGGCAAACACTTGCAAGGCTGATTATTCCAAACCCGTCAAGTGCGGATGTGGCACAACTAACCCCCAAACCCATTGCGAGCACTAGCGGAACAGTGATAGGGCCTGTTGTAACACCTGCGCTGTCCCAACCTATATTGACAAATTCTTCGGAAGAAATAATAGTAATCGGGATCAGGAGCAAATACATGGGGATCAAAAAGTATGCCAGGGGAATATCAAATATCATCTTTACCACGCCGAGAGTAATACCGCACCCTACTCCAAATGCAACACTGTGAATCAACAAATACTTCTTAAATGCACCCTGGGTAATATTTTCAACGGCTATCCCCAGTGCATTCAATGCAGGTTCAGCTATGGTTGCTCCATACCCGAGGAAAAAAGCAAACAGGAGAACAACAACTTTTCCCCACATTGCTCCATAAAACATCTCAGGCGGAGCAAATGAATTTGGTGCTGCCGCCCCGACTTTCTCCCCCAATGGTGTAAGACCAAACCCGAGACCAAGGTTAAAGATGGCCATCCCGATCAAACAGAAAGATATTCCGAGCAGTATCTCATTACCGCGGGGATTTTTTTCTTTCAATAAAAACCTCTGAAACAGGTAGAGAAACAGCATAAGGGGGATGATGGCTCTTGCTGCGTAATAAAACGCATCTGTAATAATGGTTCCAACACCGGTGCTTGCAGATTCGCTCGCCAGCTTCGTTACCTCCATATTGATTGAACCGGTATGATACAAATAAACACTGGAAAGCATAACGAAAAGGATTGGAAACAAACTCGCCAGGGTAACTACACCGAAACCGCTCATCCCTGTATCCGAGGCCCCTCTTGCCCTGGTAACTCCAATCCCTAATGCCAATACCAGAGGTACTGTAACCGGACCGGTGGTAACACCGCCGCAGTCCCAGGCAAGCCCGATTATAGAACGAAGTTCAGGAACAAAGTGGGCATAAGCAGTCACAATAAGGATAGCTGAAAGGACGGGAAAGATTAAATATTTGAGGGGCCATTGCTTTACAAAGCGGAGGACCCCCAGAATCGTGGCAACACCGACACCAATTGCCACCATAGTAACAAGTGTATTTGTATGATTTAGGAGATAATCATAAAGCAAAGGAGCCCGTTTATAATCAACCGAATTGCCGACAGTCTTTAAGACCCCGATTGCGGGTTCTGCGAGGGTAGCCCCAACTCCTACCAGGAAAGTGAACCCTAACAATGTATATATTGTAGCCTTTTTCGGCAATGTGTTCCCTATCGTCTCGGCAAAGGGCATAAGTCCCAACCGAAGCCCTTCCATAAAAAACATCAGCCCCACCAGAACAAATAATATCCCGGGTATGAAGGAGATAGGGTTCGTCATTTCTCCGCGGAAGACAACCAGCAGAAAAAAAAGCAGATAAAGAACAATCGGCAGGCATGCCTTCAATTGATCTTTAAACATTCTGCCAATATACGGAGCCAGAATGGCATAAACCTCGACCGTGCTTAACTTAATACGACCGCTTTTTCTTGACATCTTGGCAAGCCCCAGCTTGTTCTAGCTTAAACTTGACTATTCCCTATAGCTTGCTACAGGGTTTCCTCTTATTCCCCTCTCCCCAGGGGGGGAGGGGCTTGCCCCGATGTCCATCGGGGCCGGGAGGTTCATTTGCTTCCGCAAAGCACGACATAATCTCTGAGATCGACCTCTTTCACGCCATTTCCCTCCAAAAGCCGGCGCTCAACTGGCGAAGAGATGAAATCCCTCGAAATTTCCTTTGTAAAACTCTTCTCATCAAGTCTGTAACTTAACATTTTTCGAATAAATTATCAAGAAGATTGATTTTAGGTATGAGAGGGGGGAGTAAATAGTTGAAAATGAAGCACAAATAAATACTTCCTGAGCACCACTACATCATGTTTTGTCCCCTTCAACCTTCCAGAAGGGCCTTTTATTAATAGGAGACCGTTTTTGAAAAATCTTGAAGACACGGAAAATCCGCTGTTAGGAACACTTCAAAAGTAAACAGTTTGTAGGTTGGGCATCATGCCCGACATAATGGTCCCGCCTGAGGCGGGAGAAGCCCGCCCTACATTTGGTATCGGGATTCGTAAAACGGTTAACGAAGACCGAAACGAGCCCCGTAGAAATAAGTTGCTAAATGTGATTGTCTTCGATAAATATCGAGAATTTCTAACGGGGCGAGCGGCGCAACCGAATAACGAATAACCAATAGGAATATGGTTAAACAAATATATGGCGGGAAATATCAAATAGAATGGGCTAACTGCCAAATTATGAAATCCTAAGGCTGCTGAGCACACTGGCCAGCCAGCCCTGCCGGGCGGTAATCGCTCCCTCGGTGCAGTTCTCCTGGCAGCAGAAGCAGTGAATGCAGCGCTGGTAATCAATATGCACAAGCTTCTCCTTTCCCTCCTGGGTAGAGACATCCGGCTTATAACTGACAATATTAAGAGGGCAGGCCTCCAGGTAGATACCACAGCGAGAGCAGGTCCGGTGATCAATGACCGGCCGGTAGGTAAAGCTGTCCTTAAGCAACCAGCGGAGAGTCTTTCCTAATATCTGTTTTTGCTGGGTGCGAATGGGGATTTTAAACCCATCGATCTTAACCTCCTCGATCCTTTCACCCCGGCATTCAATCCTACTAAGCTCACTCTCCCCCAGTTCAATCTCACCCCCGATTACCGTGGTAATTAGATCTTCCCGCCTGAGCCCTAAGATCTCCTGCACTACCCGGTCCAGGGCTACGGCATCCGGGGAGGCCAGGATCAGACCTATCTGCCTGGGATCACCGTTTCGGGGACCATTGCCTTCCATCCCGACAATCCCATCCATAATGTTAAGGGCAGGGTTGACGAGAGCGTAAAGCTCGACCAGCATCCGGGCGAAATAGCTAACATCATGACCTGCCTGGACATGCCAGCGGGCCTTCCCTCTGCCCACGACACAGCCGAAGATGTTTTTTACCGCCAGGGTAAGGGGCAATAGATCATGGGTTTTGATCTTGGGCAGATTGATTACCACCTCGGCTTCAATTGCCTCCCTTGCTACCTCAATCTTCCGGAAGATCTTGCCCTTGGGAACCTGGGCTTCCACTGAGTTCTCGAAGTTAATTACCGGAACCCCCATTTCCCGGGCAACCTTTAGATTGCCCGATTTCCTGGCCACGGTTAAGGCAGAGCTTAAGGCGGGGCTGTCACCGATACTGACCCTGCCTCCGGCCTCCTGGGCGAGTTCGATCACTGCCTTGACCACTGCGGGGTGGGTATTTGCCGCTCTTTCCGGAGGTAGTCCCGAAAGGAAATTAGGCTTGAGTAAAACCTTCTGCCCGGGCTTAATGAATCTATTCATTCCCCCCAGGGCATCGACAACATTTTTGACTGCCTGGTAGACCCGGGGATAATGATAGTTCGAGCACCTTTCAATGCATACCACTGAACTCATCTTCACCCTCCGGAAGAAATCGGGGCAGGCAGTCCTCCAAGGATCGGTGCCTCTACCTTATGGAGCTCAAAATTCTTCCGGGCCAACTCCTTATCCCGGTTGGCATAACAATATACACATCCGTGAGGGCAGGTATCCATTACCCCGATATCCTTGCTTTTAGTGCAGCTACAGCCCTCACGGGTTGGGGCTGACTTCCGCTCGGTGGCCTTCGCCGGAAAGAGCTCATTGATCAGAGCCCCATCAATACAGAGTGCTTTTTTAATGCCGTCTCCGACCAGGTAATCTCCACAGCAGCTCAAGAGGGTCATCCCATACTCCCCGGCGATCTCAGCCAATCTACCGGCAAGCAGTCTTTTATCTGAAATACCAGGGTCATAGCAGGTGATTCCCTGAGGCCCAAGAACCTCACTGAAGGCAATCCTTGCCCGCTCATAAAAGTGGGCGAAGCTAAAGTAGC
>JAUWWP010000077.1 GCA_030616835.1 Deltaproteobacteria bacterium
CCGCAATCTTGCTATGGTAGCTGAAAATCATTGACTATAATATTGACGACTCTTTGGGCTGTCTTCCCATCCCATAATTCATAAACCTTGCCTTGCTTTTTTTTTCCATCCAGAATCTTGAATGCTTCATCTATTATTTTCTGGGTATCATTCCCCACTAATACATTTGTTCCCTGGCTAATAGTTATTGGCCTTTCAGTAGTGTCTCTTAAGGTCAGGCAAGGGATACCTAAAACAGTAGTTTCTTCCTGAATGCCTCCCGAGTCAGTCAATACACATTTAGCATGCATCATGAGGTTGAGAAAATCCAAATATCCGAGGGGATCGAGCAGGCAGACACCACCGTCAATAGTCGTTGGCCGCCGCTCGTTAGCCAAAGCGTTTATAAAATAAGGCTGAAGGCCAAAGCTTTCGATTTGTTTTCTGGTGCGCAGGTGTACCGGGAAGATAATGGGGAGACGCCTGGCTATTTCGGTCAGGGCGGTAATTATCTTCAAAAATGAATCCTTGTCATCAACGTTGCTTGGCCTATGCAAGGTCAATAGGGAGTAATCAATAGTCAGTGGACAGTCGTCAGATGAAGATTTTCGCAATCCGAGTTTTTCCAATATCTTGGATTTCCTGGCTTTTTCTAAGTTAAGCAGGAGGCTATCCACCATCACATCACCGACGAGGAAAATCTTAGACTCAGGTATGCCCTCCTTTTTCAGGTTCTCATCAGCATCAGGAGAAGGAGTAAAGAGGTAGTCGGAGATAGCATCGGTAAGTAAACGATTTATCTCCTCCGGCATGGTGCGGTCAAAGCTCCTCAGACCTGCCTCCACGTGGGCCACCGGAATATGCAATTTTACCGAAGCTAATGCACTTGCAAGGGTAGAATTGACATCACCGACTACTATAACTAAATCAGGCCTCTCCTTCAGGAGCACCTTTTCAAACTTTATCATTATCTGACCAGTCTGTTCTGCATGGCTGCCCGAACCTACCTCAAGATAAACATCAGGTTCAGGAAGATCTAAGTCTTCAAAGAAAACTTTTGACATTTCGTAATCATAATGCTGGCCGGTGTGAACTAGTATTTCTTGAATCGTGAATCGTGAATCGTTAATTGACTGGTTATGTTTCTTAATAGATCTAATAATCGGAGCAATCTTCATAAAATTAGGACGGGCTCCAGCTATCAAGATAACCTTGATCATCTTTAGTCCCTGCAAGCCATTGGGATTAAACCTGCAATTTATGCCTTATCACATTTTGCGGCCTTGAACTCTTTATCCATTAATCTGATTTATAAACAATTTTGGTTTGGCTCATATCGTTTAGAGCGTTGGGAACCTTATTTAACTAATCCAGCTTCTTTCTTTAGGTATCTTAAAAATTTTCTTATCTCTTGAGTAAATTTTTTGGATACTGAATCGAATTTCTCCGACAAATGGTCAATCCGATCGCCCTTTAATTCAAATCCATAGATGCTTCGAAAAAGATGCCGAAAAGCTAAATATTCATCTAGATCCGCAGCTAATTCATCAGAAATAACCCGAGGTCTTACACCTTTAATGGGTGTCGCCATTCGATAAAGTAAATCCTTGTGCCATTTCTCGGAATCTTCATATTCACTATTCACCTCTAACGCAATCCTTCGGAATGCCCTCTCACAGCAATTGTAGAAGTCGTGGAGAATGGAACCTCGAGATCAGGTATAAACAAATACCCTTTTCCCCAACTAATGATTTGAGTTCCGTCCTTAAACTATCCAGGTTCTCCAATTCTTTCTCGATCTGAGAAATTAAACTCGAAAGAATAACTTTATTTTTTCTCATACAAAATGACCCCCTCTTTTCTCACCTTCTTTCTCAACTGTTGCTCAAGCATCTCCCAGGATTTTAAATCCACTGGGAAATCAGCCTCCTTGATTAAAAACCCATATGCTTTCAAGAAAAATTCCTCGGGAAGCCCTTCTATTACCAAGTCAATATCAGATTGCCGGTTGAACCTGCCCTTCTTTACCGTGCTCCCGAAGAGATAGAGTTTTCGAAAATGGAATTTCAACGATAATAATTGGGATACTCTCTGGGCATCTTTCCAAGCCCTCATTCTTTTCAATTCCCGATTTACTTCTCTTTGTTTGATCAAACGATAAAATCCCTTTGCTGCCTCATTTGGTTTATTTGGTTCGTCTGGTTCCTAACGTTAGGAGCGTTAGGTTCGTAACTACCTTAATATATTAACGTTTCAACATCTGGGCCTCTGTCTTCGCGAGTTTGAGGTCGGCCTCGACCATTATCTTAACCAGTTCAGCAAATCTGACCCGGGACCGCCAGCCCAGCTTTTCCCGGGCTTTGGTAGGATCCCCAATTAAATTCTCCGCCTCAGAAGGACGGAAATATCCCGGGTCAACCTGGATCAATCCTCGCCCGGTCTTCCGGTCAAGCCCAACCTCCTCCACCCCTTTTCCCCGCCACACAATCTCGATCCCGAGTTCGCGGAAGGCCCGCTCAGCAAACTCCCGAACCGTATGCCTTTCCCCGGTGGCAATAACATAGTCCTCCGGCTCCTCCTGCTGGAGCATCAGCCACATCGCCTCGACATAGTCCGGGGCATATCCCCAATCCCGCTCGGCATCGAGATTGCCGAGATAAAGCCTCTCCTGTAAACCAAGGGATATCCGGGTGGCCGCCCGGGTGATCTTCCGGGTGACAAAGGTCTCCCCCCTCCGGGGGGATTCATGATTGAACATTATCCCGTTGCTGGCAAACATCCCGTAGGCCTCCCGGTAGTTCACCGTAATCCAGTAGGCATAAAGCTTGGCCGTCGCATAGGGACTCCGGGGATAAAAGGGAGTAGTTTCCCTCTGGGGGATCTCCCGGGCCGCCCCGAAAAGCTCGCTGGAAGAGGCCTGGTAAAATCGGGGCTTAAGCCCTACCTCCTTAATCGCATCGAGAAGCCGAAGCGTCCCTACCGCATCCACCTCGGCGGTATATTCAGGCATCTCAAAAGAGACCTGGACATGGCTCTGGGCCGCTAGATTGTAAATCTCGTCCGGCTCAATCCTCTCCAGGATCCGGTTCAGATTGCTGGAATCGGTCATATCCCCATAATGAAGAAAAAGCCTGACCCCCTTCTCGTGGGGATCACGATACAGGTGATCAATCCGCTCGGTATTAAACAGGCTTGCCCTCCGGATAATCCCGTGGACCTCATAACCTTTGTCCAAAAGGAGATCCGCCAAATAGGAACCGTCTTGACCGGTTATGCCGGTAATTAATGCTTTCTTCATTTTACTTGCCCCGTCAGATAATTTGTCTAACGAGATTTGCTCTCTGTTGTAGCAGTAAAATGTCCATTCGATCTTAAGAGAGGTTTAATTTGGAGATCATCTGGCCTCAACGTATTAAAAATTTTTCTTCTTTAAGGAACCGGCTACTTTTTCTCATTCTCCTTCACCTTCTAAAAGCGTATATATCTTTGTCCCTTTGGCTCGGACATTCTTCAACCTTGAGATAATTTTTTGGCTATACTCAGTCCTGGTTACTAATACTGCATCGGGCTTCAATCGGGGAATAGCCTCTATTGGCTGCACTACCACTCCAACCGATGAAACCTTCTGATTATCGGAAGGCTCGTCCACTATTCCCAAAAACTTCAAGTTAACCCCCTGGAGCGTAATGTAAGCTATTTCCATCATGTCGCCGCTACCACAGAATACTATGCTCTTTGCCCCATCGGCACAGATCTCCTCCAGCTTTGAAAATATCTCCTTCTTTGCCTCCAAATAAAAATGAATGGTTCGTTTTAGATAATTATAAGTAAGCCTTGACTTTTCCTGAAATCCCTTTGGGGTAAGGTAATATCCGATCCTCTTGTGGTTGATCCCCTTGATTTTGATCAGGCCCTTTTCAACCATCTTTTTCAGACAGGCATTGGTAACCCCCAGGGCTATCCCAACTTTCCGGGAAAGCTCCCTCTGGGAGATATGTGAATTCTCTTCAAGCCTTTGCAGGATCTTAAGCTCCCTCATTGGCTCTTTAATTCCGGGAAAGTCCCTCTCTTTTTTTGCCATAATTGACTATTTTTCTTACAGAAAACAAAATATCGTTCAATATATGAACGATAACATCCCAAGATTGCCTTTGTCAAGTAAAAAATTTGTGGATCGGCCAAGCGATCGGTATTTCCTTTCCATCTTTTTTTCTTGAAAATTATCTTCAAAATGTTAAGATAGATTCAGTTTTAATTCAGACAGGATTCAAAATGGCCAGGGACAGAGAGATAATAGAAATATTAAATAATTATCTGGAATCAGAAATTGCCTTTCAAAATTGTTATGAAAAATATAAGGCGGGCAATTTAAGATTTAAGGATATAAGAAAATTCGTAAGCGATGAAAGAGAGTTAAGCTATGGTTATCAAGTAGCCAGCCCATTATTTAATTTAAAACAAATATGTCATGACATAATTGGAGATCGGGAGACTAATCGTGCTAAGCGGGAGAAAATACAGGAATTCGCCAATGGAGTAAGGACTATCTTCCATCTCGCGGAGGAGACAAGAGAAGAAGTATATTATTTAGAAAATTTAGAACGGTATGAAACTGAAGGGGCGGAAGAATTTAGAGGAACCGGAGCCTTAGCGAGTGCCCGTTTGAAAGAAAGCTTTGAGAAAATCTCTAACTACTTTCAGAGCCTGCGCACTAAAGGGCTGATCAATGTGCTCTCCGAATACAAAGAAGAAAACCTTATTGCTCGCTGGATAACAATTTATAATAAGAAACTTGTCGAGAAAGCTCTTGGCAAAGACGGCCTTGAGCACCTCGCAAAGATCTATGATAACGGTGTAGAAGAACTGTGGTTTCGAGCAGGAAAAAGCTACCTGGAGGGAGGATTTTTCAAGGAAGCAGCTAATGTATTCAGCAAGGTTTTAAAATTAAATCCAAAAAATGAGCAGGCAAGAATTGAATATGAACTTTGCAAAGAGAAGATCGGCTGATAAAAAATGCAATTTTTTCTCCCCTTCCGTCCTATCCCGTCTATCATTAACCCGCCTGCCGTGATTCTAATGGAAGTCACCTACTGAAAGGGGAAAATGAAAGTTCTGGTGACCGGGGCCACCGGGCTGGTGGGAAGCCACTTGGCCGAGAAATTAATAGCAAGAGGAGACCAGGTTAAGGCACTGGTGAGGAAAACCAGCGATACCTCTTACCTAACGGGAAAACAGATTGAGCTGGTCTGCGGAGATTTGAGAGATTACGAATCCCTTAAGCAGGCAGTTTCGGGGGTAGAGGTAGTCTATCACTGTGCGGCCCTGGTGCTGGAGTGGGGAGCCTGGAAGGATTTTTACCAGATCAATGTCCTGGGAACAAAGAATCTCCTGGAGGCCTGCTTAAACTCAAACATTCAGAGATTCGTGGATGTCAGCACCGTGGGAGTATACGGGGTGAGGAGCCACGAAATGATTACCGAAGAAAGCCCCTTTCTCCCCTCCCCTTCTTACTATACGCAGACCAAGATCGAGGCGGAGAGACTCATTGATAAATATTACCGGGAAAGGGGGCTCCCGGTGGTTATTATCCGCCCCACCTTAATCTACGGCCCCCGGGATCGGAATCTCAGTGGCAGAGTGGGAAGGCTTTTGGCCAAAGGCAGAATGATCCTCATCAATGGGGGACGGGGAAGGGCTGCCTTTACCTACGGGGGAAATGTTGCCGATGCGGTCATCCTGGCGGGAACCCGGGACAATATCATCGGGCGATCCTACATCATCAGCGATGATCGCATAAATACCTGGAAAGAGTTTCTTGACCTGATGGCCGAGGAGATGGGAGTTAACAAACCAAGCTTCTCGGTACCTACACCCCTGGCTTACTCGTTTGCTACCATCGCTGAATATGGCTTAAAGATTCTCCTACCCTGGAGGCCCAGCCCTCCTCTGCGAACCGGGGTCAAGCTTCTCAGTATCAACCGCAATTTCGATATCTCCCGGGCCAAGAGTGAGCTGGGTTATATCCCCAGGGTCTCTCTGAAAGAAGGGATAATGAGGACGGTTAAGTGGCTGAGGGATTGCGGGGTAGGGGGAAAGTCCCCGGAATAGATTTATAGTTGAGGCCAGTCAGTATCTCCAGAAAGAGATGATTTTAAATGATTGTTAGTACAGGAGGAATAAATGTCAATCTTTGATAGGAGTATAAAGGTCGAGGTTGAGTGGATGGAAGAGGGTAAATTCGGGGTAACCGGACATCTGAGTGACACCTACCATGAGATTAAACTGGATGCCGAGTTCTCTCATCCTAAATTAGAGATCCTCTCCGTTAAGGCGGAGTTCATCCGGCGTCCCCACCAGGAGTGCTTACCGGCCTTAGAAAATCTTGAAAGGTTAATAGGAATCAGGGTTAAAGGGGATTTTTATCAGCGGATACAGGAGTCGGTGGGCGGGGCAGCGGGTTGTGCCCACCTTAATAGCCTCTTCTACGAGATGGGGCAGGCAGTAGTTCAGGGCCGGTTTGCTAAAAGTGATGAGTTAATTGAAGACCTTGAAGTTAAGCTGCCCCGGGAAAAGTGGACAAAGCTCTGGCTTCAAATGATGCCCGGAATGAGAAATACCTGTATCGCCTGGTCTGATGAGAGCCCGATGATAAAGAAGGCAGATGAGACGAAATTAGAGGACATCAATATTATTAAATCCCAATGACCAAATCCCAAATCCCAATAATCAATAAATATTTTTTATTTTCAAATGGGACTTTTCATGATTCTGTGTGGATAGAATGAGATTGGATTTCCCTCTCCCCTTTTGTGGGTGTATAGACCGGGGAGAGGGTTAGAGCTTGCCCTGAGCCCCGATGGGCATCGAGGTTGAAGGGGTGGAGCGAATATCTTATGGAGCCCAGAAAATCTGGTGCCCGGAGCCGGAATCGAACCGGCACGGATTGGAAAAATCCGAGGGATTTTAAGTCCCTTGTGTCTACCTATTCCACCACCCGGGCACGGTAATAATCTTCCCCCTGCTATCCCCTGCTACTCCTTGCTATTCCCTTAATCTAATATTACTCACCCCACCAGAAATTGTCAAGCCGATGTCCCCTTTGGCCTCCCAAACGCAATAAAAAAAGGATTGTGTCCCCGGAATTATCCGCACGGAATTATCCGCAAAAATTTGAAAAAATCGGCCAAATAGAATAAAATAAGGTAGTCTGAAAAAAGAGATTGAGATAACCTTAGATAAGGAAAAGAGAGGGAGAAGTAGGGGAGATAGATGGCTATTTCCTATTTCCCCGGAGGTGCCTTGGATAGTGATTTTGAAATCAAATTAGTATAAGGAGGAAAGAAATTATGAAAGAATTAGACCGAATAACTGTTGACCCTGAAGTTTGCCTTGGTCAACCCACTATTCGAGGGATGAGGATAACGGTTTCAATTGTCCTTAAACAGCTTGCTAATGGAATGAAAGTAACCGAAATATTGAAAGCATATCCAGAGCTTGAAGAAGAGGACATCGTTCAGGCCATGAAATATGCAGCCTGGCTTTCTCCCGAAAAGGCAAAGGTCATCCCTCTAAAAGGAGTTGCGGATGCCTAAGCTTGAATTTCTTGCACAATATTAAATAAGTATTATATCCCCGGAATTATCCCTAGGAGAAAATGGCCCTGCCCCCTTTTCTCACAAACCGTTTAATAATTGTAGTATTGCAAGACCTGACTCCATGACTCCCTGGAGAGCAAAAAGGGGACGTTGGTGGCATATTGACATTTCAATTATAGATAAAATGAATGAAAAAGGGGACGGTGTTCCATTAGTTCCATAACTAAATTTGGGCTCAGGACAAGGAAGGATGAACGAGCCCCAGCTACCTGTTTACACCTAATAATTTACCAAAAAAAGAATGTATAAATCTTTATCATTGCCAATATTGCCACTATTGCAATCCCTACCAACCCCAATATTAGCAATATGAGACTTATCCCACTCTTCATGATCTTCACAAGACTATAACGCCCTTGTTTATCTTCCTGGTTATTGTCCTTATTGTTCATAAAACACTCCTTTCGGACATCTCTGAAAAATAAAAACCTTTATTTATGCGGGCTTCGGCGATCGAGTTTTTGAAAAATCACCATTCTCGGTCACCCTGTTGAGACCAGACCCCTTGTTTCCCTTGTTCACCTGAGTCTCTTCCCTTTCATCCTCGAGGATTAACTGAACCAGGCAACTGCCCAGTTGAAATTTATCCCCATGATTTATAACAATTTCATCTATCCGGGAACCACCGAAGAAAGTTCCATTGGTGCTCTTTAGATCTTTAAGAATATACTTTCCATTATGATACCTGATCAAGGCATGACGGCGGGAAACCGTAGAATTGGCGATGACAAATTCTGCCATCTTATCCCGGCCCAGAACTGAGGGATTAGCAGTAAGTTCCTGTTTCTTGCCCATCTCGGGACCGCTCAGGATTATTACCGAGGCCTTCTTGCCCTTGGGCAGCTCTAATTTTTGCTTCTTGAAACTAACTGCGGTTATGTCTTTATCTGCCGTCATATCTTAGAATCCAGTTTGATTTTTTCACTCTCTCCCTATCGGCGGATTATTTAACCTTTTCCTTTTACGCCGGGCTGTGCCTTCACCCATCCCGAATTTTATTGCCAACTCCTTATCCGTAATCTTCCCCAATAAGGCCAGCATTTTCTTTGTCCAGACAATCCGGTTTTGCTCTTTGAAAGGAGGTATCCCTAATCTTTTTCTTTCCTCCTGGAGTCTGGTGTAAGAAACGCCATATTTCTTAGCCAATGAGCGATCTGACTCCTTTCCCAGCCGCTTGACTATTTGGGGAGATAGTTTAATCGCTTTTGGAAAAAGAGGAATACCTAACTCATTTCTCTTTTTGAAAACTGATGATGGTGCAATCTTCCATTTCCTTACCAGGTACTTATCGGGAAACTTCCCCAGATCAGATAGCATTCTTTTTGTCCATTTTATCTTGGGTTTTGGCAAAATACTCCTCCAAACTTTTTATCTCCACACATTTGAAAATTTAATTCTGTCAAATCTCAGACTCGGGTCTGAGAAAGCAGTTCCATAGCCGCCTTAACGGTGTTAGCATGAATAAGCACGGTGTCTTCGAGCTTGACCGCATACCCTCCTCCCATCACCACCACAGTGGGGATTCCCCGGGACACTGCCTCTCCAATAACGAATTTGTCTCGTGCATTTAATCCGGGAATGCTCAGGGATAAGCTACCGAGCTGATCATTCTGGTAGGTATCAGCACCTGCAACATAGAGGATCAACTCAGGACGGGACTCTTCGATTATCTTGGGAATATTACTTTGCAGATGGCCCAGATACTCTTTATCACCAATGCTATCCGTTAATCCAATATCCAGACTGCTCTTTTCTTTAGGGAAAGGATAGATATGCTCCTGGTGGATAGAGAAAGTGAATACATTCTTGTCTTCGGCAAAG
>JAUWWP010000223.1 GCA_030616835.1 Deltaproteobacteria bacterium
ATTGAAAAGATGAAACCACTATGATTTTTTGCACTTTGCTAAAAATTTTAGAAATGAGGAACCCAAACCCCCAGTGTTTTTGCGGTTTTCTTGTTTGAAATATCATTTTTCACGCTTTTTTGAGGTAGTATATAAGTCCGACCTGAGGCGTATTGTAGTAGGGGTGGACCTCCGTGTCCACCCCTATTCCTTCGACAGGCTCAGGACAGGTTGGACCGACAGAGACCTACCTACGCTGAAGCTATGGCAGGCAGGCGTCGGCCCCTACATTTACGCATTATATGAGTTTAATTCCCCAGAGGAGCATTGTTAGGATTATTCCCCCTCCTCCAAAAATTGCCAATGCGGTGCGGATCTTCAGGCTCCGCACAAGCTCATGCTCGCTTCGATCCGAAATCATAAAGAGCTCCCCGGATTCCCCCTTACCGATAAAAACCACCTCCTTAGTCTGGGGGGACTTGAGCTTTTCCAGAAGCATCTCCCGTTCTACCGCCGCCCGGGCGCGTTCCCACTCCTCAGTATCAATCCGGCCGTCCTGGTTTAGATCGAAAGCCGCCAGCTTCTCCGGTGATTGTTTCAGTTCCCGGAGGCGCTGGAGATAGTCGGATCGCTCCGAAGTAGTGCTTTTCTTATAATGCTGGGCAACCCCCATGACATAAACCGGGTATTGCCAGGGGATATAGGTCTCGGTGATCCGGGTATAGCCTTCGGATACTCCCAGGCCCCGCCGTCTTCCCCCGGGAGGGGAGCGATGGGTAACCTGCCGGCACTTAACCTCTACTACTGCCCCCCGGGGATCGACCAGGGCCTTCCCGGTATCGTCCTCAACGTAAAAGGGGATGTCTTCACTATTTCCGGAAGCGACGGTCACATAGCCGCCGCGGCGGCCATGGGTGCTGAAGCGCTGGCGGTACTCCTGAACCACGAAGCTATACCAGACGCAATCAACCATAGAGTATGGGGTCTTGAGGGGGGCACCGGAAGCCGCCTGCCCCGCAATCTCCACTGAACCCATCGGCATAGAGCGGATTCGGGAGGTCGGGATGTTCTCAATCCGCCGGGCCCTCCGGAGACATACGAATCCGTGCAGGAAGAGAAGTAGCCCCAGAGCCCCGCCGCACGGGGCAAGGAAGCGAATATCCTCGGTGATGAATAACATGATCCCGAAAGCAGAGGCCAGTGCGAGCAAGGGGAGGAAAACCGCGGGAGGACCGAGCTGGCGAACCCGGGTGAGGAAGGCCTCAATCTTTGATGGAGGTCGGCCAATCTTCGGAGGAATAACCTCGGAGACCTGAGGGGCCGATGGTTTTGCCGAGGTCGGTTCAGCCCGGGCCGGGATCTTGGGGGAAGAAAGCTTCGCCTCATAAGCAAAAAGAGACAAGCGAGAGTGGGTCTCAAACTGCTTGAGCCGATCCTTTAAGGGAGGAGGAAGGGAAGGGACCTCGGTTGGGCTCAGGGAGACACCGCCGATAGGGGGCAGAGCCCCGATACCAAAAGAAAGATCCAACCGATGTTGGGAGACATGGGAGCGGACAGTTTCGATTAGCCGGGAAAAGTTTTGCACCGCACTTAGATTGGTGGCCTCCCCCATGGAGGTATAATTAAAGCGCTTGCCGAAGATCCGGATCCGGGGCGATCGTCCCCGGGTATGGATATCCAGGACCGGCTCCCCCCGGGCGGCGGAGGCTAAAAGATCTTCATCCGGGGCCGTGAGCCTTGTCTTCAGCTTGCGGGCGGAGAGAGAGCCCGGATTAAGATCACCAATGGTCAGGAAGCAATTATCCTGAGGGGAAAGCGAGTTGACCACCTTCCCGCGGGAATCGAGAAAATCAATCCTCCCGGGGGAGGCCTTCAAAGCGACCGCCCTCCGGGCCGGGGGGATGGAGCGGAACTCCGAGTCGGAGAATACCAGGCTGGAATAATTGGCTTCCGACAGCTTCCGGGAGATCTCGGTAAGATTGTTTTTGTCCGTCTCTCTCCGGAGAACCGCTATCCCCCGTCCCTGAAGCCGCTGACGCAGGGTGTATTGGTCTAATTTTGTGATCTCGGCGACGGCAGGCAGATGGGGATCGATCTCCTCCGGCCGGGAAGAGATGGGAATGATAAGAAGATTGAAGAAACCTTTGTTCATAACCAATCACTCATAATAAAAACAATAAAACATCTCTGAACCCTCCCCATTTCTCCCGAGCTCCTCCCTGAGGCACCAAGTCCTTTACTGCTTTAAGTCAATAATTCTCTTAATGGTCTGATCCTTTTTGATCTCTACTGTCAGCTTCTTTTCCAGACCGAGATAGGGGTTAACCAGGTGCAGGCGATGTTCTCCCTCGGTAAGCTTTATCCCGAGGACCGGGGTGGATTTCTCATACTTCACCCCGTCAATATACAAATGGGCCCAGGGCAGGGCGTTAATGTCCAGGAAGCCGTATGCTTTTTTAATCATGGGCATCTGCACCGGGGTAGGCATCGGCCGGGGCTTAATCTCAGGCCTGGAGGGCGGTGGTGGGCTTGCCTTCGGGACTGGCAGGGAAGATGGTTTTACTTCCGGGGGAGGGGATGGGGGTAGGGGTCTCGAGGCGGTCAAGAATTTAAACCAGAGGGTGCCGAATCCCAGAATGAGCAGGACCAGAGTAATTCCTACGGTAACTGCCCGGCGGGGGGATTTAACCCTCTCTTTTGGCCGGGCCGCTGGGGAGCCTGGCCCACCTGCCTGCTCCCGAAGAAGGCCCCGGGTGACAGTATGGGCCCGCTCGGTATCGAAAGCAGCCTCGTCCTTTTGCGCCCGAAGGCTCTCCCGGTATTCCTTCAGAAGTGGCAAGTTATCGATCTCCTCCATCCTCTGTTTTTCCTTCCTGATGACCTCCTGGAATATGGTGGTCAGGTAGCGGGACAGATCGGCCGAGGATACCCAGGAAGGATGGAGAGAGCGGGCCAGATCCTTGTGGAGGGGAGAGGCATCCTGGTATCTATCCGAAGGCTCTTTTGCCAGGGCCTTAAGCACTGTCGTCTCGAGCTCTTCGGGGATATCCTTATTTATCCGGGAAGGAGGCTCCACCCGGGCTGCCTTCACCTTTTCCAGGGTTCCAATATCGCTGTCACCCAGGAAGAGCCTTTCCCCGGTGAGCATTTCGTAGATAACTATCCCCAGGGAAAAGATGTCACTTCGGCGATCGATGGCCTTTCCCCGGGCCTGCTCCGGCGACATATAGGCATATTTGCCCTTCAATACCCCGGATTGAGACATCCGGGCCTGAATGGCAGCCTTGGCAATTCCAAAATCAGTGAGCTTCACCTCTCCTTCGTAAGATATAAGAATGTTCTGGGGACTGATATCCCGGTGAATGATGTTGAGCTCAGCTCCCCGGGCGTCCCGCTTCCGGTGAGCGTAGTCAAGGGCCTGGGCGATCTCCATCCCGATGAGAACAGCGAGCTCCTGGGAAAGGGGCATCCCCATTTTCTGACCACCCTTGATTATTGTCCTGAGGTCCTTCCCTTCGATGAATTCCATGGCAATATAGTAGGTATCTTCAATCCGATCCAGAGCGAGGACCTGGGCAATATTGGAATGAGAAAGCTGCCCCGCGATCTTGGCCTCATCGATGAGCATGGTAATGAACTCCTCGTCCTGGGAAAACTGGGGTAGGATCTGCTTGATCACCACTGTCTTCTCGAAGCCTTCAACCCCAAAGGTCTTGGCCCTGAAGATCTCAGCCATTCCCCCAATGGCGATCTTGTCAATAAGGATATATTTTCCAAACCGGCGCGGTTCAAACATCTTCTTTCTTCTTCCCCATTCTTACCCCGGCTTCTTTACCCTTTGTTCTTCCCGAAAGGCATAAGGTCAGATCCTGAAACTTAAGAAAGTGGATTGACTGAAAGAGCGAGAACCCTGCCTTCTCAATTCCCCTGAGCGAAGGCCGGTTCTTACTGAGTGAAAAGATGAGGGCCCGCGAGTAGCCCTGGGATCTGGCAAAGCTAAGAATCGCTGTTAGTAGTGCCGGGAAAAGGCCCCTCCCCCGGTAATCCGGCAGGGTAAAGGCTTCATAGAGGTAGAGCTCATTGCTCCTTAATTTGATAATTCGGTTAACCTCTCCTACTTCTGCCTGCTGAAAAGCCACCCAGCAATAGGAGACGACCGCTGAGTTAAACCAGGCCACCCCGCAGACTTCCCCCTGATTAAACCTTGCATTTACTATCTCTTTACCCACCACCGAGGCCAAACTTTCTACCTTTTCTCCTGATTTACTATCTATGAAGCTATATTCTGCGCCCACTCCCGTCTCTACCTCAGGAATCGGCCTTGATAGTTGAAAGGAAAAAAGATTAAGCTGCCCCCGGCTTAAGGGCTTCCTTTTTTTAACGACATGATCAACCCGGGTCTGCTCATTCACCCGCCCACCTTAGCAAAGACAGCCAATATTGTCAATAGAACGGGGGCCAGACCTGGTGTCAAATAAAAATCAAAAGTGGACTATTTTTCGCTACTGCAGACCTGGAGTTGTGATTCAGACAGAGGAGGGCTGGAGACATCTTACATCCCCGAGTAGGACATTTCTACTTTGCCCAATTAGGACATTTTCACTTTGCTGTTCCAACCCTTCCTTCTCAGAAGGCTTGCCAGGGAGGGGACGAGTATTAAAGCGCCTTCCATGTTGAGGATCATGAGTAGTCCCAAGAGGAGTGCCATCTCGGATGTGAACTTAATCGGGGATAGAAACCAGAAGGCAACGCTGAGAACCACGGTTGTAGCTGTGAATAGGATCGCCTTCCCGGTCGTCATTAGAGCGCTCTGGATGATCTGGGACTGTTCTAAATTGCTTCCCTTTTCCTCCTCAATCCGGCTGAGGATATAGATCCCGTAGTCAATCCCGACCCCTATTCCAATAGCGGCTACCGGGAGGGAATTTATGTTCATGTCTATCCCTACGATTAGCATGAAGACCTCGGATAGGAACTGGGAAAGGATGAGGGAGGGGATAAGGATCAGGGGAGCAGTAATGGATCTGAAGAAGATGCCAACAAGCACGAAGATCGTCCCCAGGGCAAGATAAAGGATTAGCCAGTATGAACGTTCTACCTCCTCGTTCACAGCAGAAAGTACACCCAAGAGACCGGCAGCGAGGCGAAATTTCAC
>JAUWWP010000374.1 GCA_030616835.1 Deltaproteobacteria bacterium
ATTTTGAGGTAGCCTTCTGTGACCTCAATCTATCTGATCTCCCGGGAAGGAAGGTATTAGAGGAGTTTCAAAGGCTAAGTCCTGATACCTGCTTCCTCATCATCACCTCCGCTAATCTGATTGATTCGTCCCTGAAGGCAATCAGGCTGGAGGGCCAGGACTATCTTTCCCGGAGGCTGAAAAAGGAGAGGCTCCTTAATACTATTGAA
Organism: Deltaproteobacteria bacterium; assembly: GCA_030616835.1. Lineage (GTDB taxonomy): Bacteria > Desulfobacterota. The sequence goes on from JAUWWP010000374.1 coordinate 210, forward strand.
GAGGTATTAGAAAGGGCCCAAGCGAGTGGAAAAAGTAAGCTGAGCAGGGCTGCAAAGGGAATCGAGGATGAGTTTCCGGAGATAATTGGCAGAAGTAAGGCCATAAAAGATATCCTTAATATGATTAGAAAGGTTGCCCAAAGTAAAAGTACTGTTCTCCTTACTGGTGGCAGCGGAACAGGAAAGGAGATATTCGCTAAAGCCATTCATTACCATAGCCCCCGCAAGGATAAGCCATTCGTTGTGGTCAATTGTAGTGCAATTCCTGAACACCTGCTGGAGAGTGAACTGTTTGGGCACAAGAAGGGTGCCTTCACTGATGCCATTAGCTCCACGAAAGGGCTTTTCCAGGAGGCCAACGACGGTAGCCTCTTCCTGGATGAGATCGGGGAGTTTCCCTTAGAGGTGCAGCCGAAGATCCTGCGCGCCATCGAAGAAGGGGAAATCCGCAGTGTTGGGAGCAACGAGTTGATCAAATTAGATCTAAGGATCCTGGCAGCTACCAACAAAAATCTGGAGGAGGAGGTTAAAAAGGGCAAATTCCGGGAAGACCTCTTCTACCGTCTTAATGTATTTCCCATCCACCTCCCCCCTTTGAAGGATCGGGGAGAGGATATCTACCTTCTCGCCAAGCATTTTGTTCAGGAATACGCCTCGGAAAACGATAAAAGCATTAAGGGTATTTCCCCCAATGCCATGGCGATGTTGAGAAACTATCCCTGGCCAGGGAATATAAGAGAATTGGAGAATGCCATGGAACAGGCGGTGCTACTTCACGATGGAAAGGGATACCTCGAAGAGGCCGATCTTCCCCTGTTCCTGGAAAAAAGAGGAGCGGAGAGAAAAAGAAGGTTTACCAAAGAGGCCTTGGATAAAAAATTGTCCATTGAGGAATATACCAAGGAGTTCATTAAAAGGTTTGAGAGCGAGCATAGTGAGAAAGAACTGGCTCGGCTCCTGGGGATCAACTCCAAAACCCTCTGGGAAAAAAGACAGAGATGGAACCTTCCCCGAGGGAAAGAGCAGCCCGCTTAGGAAAGGTTTCTCTGTGATTAAGAGTCAGATTTAAGGGGTTTTCGGAACTTCTTGAGATAACAAGGAAATTCCGAAACCCCTTATTTTTATTGGGAACATTCATAGAATAAAATGGATTAAATAGAATCAATATAACCATATAGAGTCATTGGATGGACACCTATATGGACACCAGGCAATATGAACCCTAAAAAGGGTAAGAAAAAGGGCATTTTGAATGCTACCGGTCACTATTTGGTCACAAACCATTGAAGTCCACTGATGTCCCTTGGTATAATTTTCCTCCCGGTTCATTTGCTCACAATCCCTCTCGCTAAATTTTCTGACTCTTCCTTTTCCAAATACCAGAGCTTCTATAGCTCCTTTAGAAAAAAAGACATTGTCAAGAAAAAATTATATTTTTATAAGAATTTTGTAAAGCTATAACCATTTGAAAATATTAATAAATTCTTTAAACAATCTTTAAAGATAAATAATATATATCCTAAAGATTTTGATTTTCTTATAATTTTATGGTATTTTATGACAGTTTCTGGTAGTTTATGGCATTTTTTGGTAGTTTATGGTACATAGCTGTTAGCGTAGGAGGTTAGTAGATTACTATGAGTATTACAATTGCTACTTTTCAGGCTGAATGGATAACTAATCAAACATCGAAATGGCTTACTGGGTTTCTGTTGAAATTCTCGTCTATTTCTCATCGAATTTTCTTATGGATTGGAATTTGGTCGCTTTTACGGATAGAAAGCTTGCTTCTCTGGTATCTTATTAAAGAAATTAACGGAATTTTAGAGGCGGGTAAATCCCTAAATAATTGGAGAGACATTCTCAATCGGTTATATATCATCTCAGACGGATTAGAAAAGTTGACAGGAGAAGTAATGGAAGACCCCAGTCATTCTATACAATGGTTCTTTTCTCCTCGCCTCCGTAAAAAATATAACCAGTATGATGCAGAGTTAGCCGATATAATTGAGGCAATAGAGATCGGGCTTGATCCCGAAACGCATACCAATATTGAGAAAGCCGTTGCTTCCATTGGAGGTAATTAGGATGTTAAATCATAGCCTCCTCTCCTCGTCTAAGACTTATCATATGAATGACATATTCTGTCTCTAATTATCCTTATTTTCAAAAGCAGTTGGAAGCTTTAGAAAAGACATACCCCCGTGTGAGAGATGATATAAAAGAAACTATTAATCAGTTGGAATCCAACCCTCTTCTCGTGGGTCGGAGGGTTCCTTCTTTTGGGGATAAACATATTCGTCATATTCGGGTGGGAAGTAAAGATATAGGGAAGGGTAAGAGAAGTGGATTTCGGATAGAAGTTTTTATTGATGAAGAAAAAAAAGAAATCTTTCCTTTGTGTATATATCCTAAGAAAGAAGCGGATAAAACTCCATTAGTAAAGGGCGTTCTGAGAGCCTTGAAAGGGTTAGAAGATGAGTGAGTATCCAGAGAGTATTCGTAAATTGGCCCGGGTATTAAGAGGTATAGGTTCGTTTGAGCTTCAAACCTTTACTGGACGTCTGTTTTTTCAAAAACAGGTTTATCTTCTACAAGCTCTCGGCCTCCCATTGGAGTACAGTTTTTCATGGTATCTTTATGGTCCCTACTCACCCGATCTAACTCGTGATGGGTTTAACTTGTTACCAATATATTCTAAATTGAATGAGGAATCCCTTCCCCAAGAAAAGCAAATTATAGATCATTTTTTCTCTTTATTCGGCACCAGAACGGGAGACAAAACATGGTTAGAAGTTATTTCTTCGATACATTATCTTAACAAGAAATCCTCTCGGACAAAGGAAGAGATACGAGAAGTAATTAATAGGAAAATACACTCAGTAACAACAGAGATCTTTGTTGAAGCTTGGGATATTCTCGAAGCGGCTGAACTAATTTGAAGAAGATCTAGAAAATTCCTAAATAATAACTCCTATTCCAATTCAGCCGGAAATGTTCGGCTACCTCCTTCCAGAAAACCTTGTTCTGAATCGAAAAATATCTACAACGTCTTTCTTTTGGATTACTTAAATCCAATACTTCTCAAAGAAGAGCTATAAAGGAATTAAGGTCTTAGGGCTGCGCACTCCGAAAAACGGTGATCCCTGACCGCCTG
>JAUWWP010000415.1 GCA_030616835.1 Deltaproteobacteria bacterium
CAAATCCTGCAATCGCTTCTTCTTGAAGAAGATTACATTGGACCTCTTCAGGAAGTCCTCAACTCCTAAGGGAGAGGAAAAGCGGGCTGTCCCCCCGGTGGGAAGGACCTGATTGGGGCCCGCCAGGTAGTCACCCACGGCCTCGGGGCTGTAATGTCCGAGAAAGATCGCCCCGGCATTCCTTATTTGCTTAAGGATTGTCCGGCTATTTTTGACTGCCAGCTCCAGATGCTCCGGAGCGAATTGATTGACCAGATCCACTGCCTCAGTAAGATCCCGGGCCACTATTATTACCCCATTGCTCTTGATGGCAACCTCAGCTATTTCCCTCCGTCTGAGCTCCCGCAGTTGAGAGATCAAAATATTCTTAACCTTATTGGCAAAAGCGATTGAGGTGGTGATCAGAATCGAAATTGCCTGCTCATCGTGTTCTGCCTGGGAAAGCAGATCAGCGGCGATAAACCCAGGCTCTCCGCTACTATCTGAAAGCACCAGAATTTCGCTGGGGCCCGCGATAATATCGATACCCACCTGAGTGAAAATCTGCCTTTTGGCGGCAGCCACATAAATGTTTCCCGGACCGACAATCTTATCGACCCGGGGAATGGTCTCGGTCCCATAGGCCAGGGCTCCAATGGCCTGGGCCCCTCCGACCTTAAAGATCCGATCTATTCTGGTTAATTCCGCAGCCACCAAAACATAGGGATTAATTTCTCCCCTGATGGCCGGGGTAACCATTATCAACTCCTTAACCTCGGCTACCCGGGCCGGAATGGCATTCATCAGCACCGTGGAAGGATAAGCAGCTTTCCCCCCAGGAACGTATATTCCCACCCTTTCCAGGGGCTTAATCACCTGTCCCAGGATTATTCCTTCTTCATCAGAGGTGCTCCAGGAGGAAGGGAGCTTTTTCCGGTGAAACCTCTCTATCCTTTTTGCTGCCAGCTTTAACGACTGAAGCTCCATGGAGGTCACCTGGCGGTAAGCCTCCTCGATTTCCTTTCTGCTTACCTCCAGGCTATCGGAGGTTAATTTAACCTTATCCCATTTTTTCGTGAGAGCGAGCAGAGCCTCATTCTTACCCTCCCTGACCTTGGCAAGAATGGAGCGGACGGCTTCATCAACCTCGCTTGCCCCTCCATTATTTCGGGAGACAATCTTTTTAAATTCCTCCCTAAAATTACCCTGATTTGTCCTTAGGAATTTCATTAATCCTTTTACCGTAATAAAATCTAAGACTAAACTATAATATAAATAAAGTAATTGTCAACTCAAATCTCTGCAGGGACTTTCCCCGTTTTTTAGGTAAAGAGTGGATAGCCGGGGCTTGTCCATTCTCCGTAGTCCCGATGTCCATCGGGACGAAGGATGAACCAGCCCCGCTGATGTGATTCGGATAAAGGCAAATACCGGGGCTCGAAAGCCCCGGCTATCCAGTATAGGAAACTTCTTAAATCTCCGGAATTTCCTCAAATTTTTTATTTTTTTCTAATTTTTTCAAACAGTTATCCCATAAACCCAGTTAAATCTTTCTCGACATCCTATCTCCTTTTCAAGTAATATTGCAGGAGAGATAATTGAAAATCATCTTTAATTGCTATATATACGGTAATAAAATAAAATAAATACAATATAATGTATTATTTTGCAATTATTGGCGATTTTATTGGTAAAAAATATTGACATAGGATAATTTGTATGTTAAAAATCATTATGATTAAATTAAAGGGGTCAAATTCTTTCTCCCTTAAGCACTAGTTTTTAGGGCTGCTGCCTTCCCCATCATCCTTCAAAATACTTTAAAGACAATACTTCCCTGGCAGATTCTGACGGGATTAAGTTTTTTACATAGTATCGTTTGTTGTATATTTATACACAAAATGAGTATTCTATCGAATTTAGGATAAGGGGCGTAGACAGATACAAGGAGATCGAGATATGGGAGATATTAGAATAGCTATTGCCGGAGTAGGGAATTGTGCCAGTTCCTTGCTCCAGGGGATTGAATATTACCGCCATAATGGGGCAAAGGATACAATGGGGCTTATGCACTGGGACTTTGGAAGATATCTACCTACCGATATCGAGGTAGTTACTGCCTTCGACATTGATAAGCGAAAGGTTGGACAACCCTTGAACAAGGCGCTATTTTCATCCCCCAATTGTACCAAGACAATCTGGGAGGATATCCCTGACAAAGGGGTAATCGTCCAGATGGGCCCGGTTCTAGATGGGGTATCTGAGCATATGAGCAGTTATACTCCGGATAAATCTTTCGTCGTGGCCGATGAACCCCCGGCTGATGTGGTCAAGGTACTTAAAGAAAGCAGGGCTGAGTTACTCCTGTGCTATCTCCCGGTGGGATCAGAAGAAGCGGTCCAATTCTATGCTGATTGCTGTCTTAAAAGTGGGGTAAGTTTAATAAATTGCATGCCAGTCTTTATTGCTTCCAACCCAATTTGGGAAAGGAAATTCCAAAAAAGGGGAATCCCAATAGTGGGGGATGATATAAAGTCCCAATTAGGTGCTACTATCGTTCACCGGAATTTAACCAAACTCTTTGCTGACCGGGGGATTAAGCTGGATCGAACCTACCAGTTAAATACCGGGGGGAATACCGATTTTCTCAATATGCTTAATCGGGAAAGACTACAATCGAAGAAGATCTCCAAAACAGCAGCGGTTCAATCTCAGTTGGAGATCCCCCTGGAAGAGGACAACATCCATATCGGTCCCAGTGATTATGTTCCCTGGCAGAAGGACAATAAAGTATGTTTCTTACGTATGGAGGGAAGAGGGTTCGCCGGAGTGCCTTTGACCCTGGAGCTGCGATTATCGGTTGAAGACTCCCCCAACAGTGCCGGAGTGACCATTGACGTAATAAGATACTGCCGGCTGGCCCGGGATCGAGGGGAGAGTGGTGCCCTTTTACCCATTTCCGCCTACTGTATGAAGCACCCTCCCCAACAGA
>JAUWWP010000119.1 GCA_030616835.1 Deltaproteobacteria bacterium
AGCTCAAGCAGGCAGAAGAGGTGCTGCGGGAGAGCGAAAGTCAATACCGCCTACTTGCCGAAAACATTACGGATGTCATATTAACTCTTGATATGAACCTTAGGCCTACCTATGTAAGTTCCTCCGTGGAGCAGCTGACAGGCTACACTGTTGAGGAAGTAATGCCCCAGACGCCGGAAGAAATATTAACCCCGGCCTCTTTTGAGACTGTTATGAAGGCCTTTGAAGAAGAACAGGCTATAGAAGAAAAGGAGCAGAAGGACCTCTCCAGGACGAGAACGCTTGAGTTTGAGGTCAAATGCAAGGATGGTTCCACGGTTTGGGGCGAAGGCAAAATGAGTTTTTTGCGTGATCAGAATGGTCAAGCTGTCGGAATTGTTGGGGTCGCCCGCGACATCACCGAGCGTAAGAAGGCAGAAGTCGAATTGTCACAGGCTCAAAAACAAAGGCTGGCTTCGATTGGGCAGCTTGCTGCCGGGGTAGCGCACGAGATAAACAACCCTTTAATGGCTCTTTCTGGTGAAATCCAGTTGTTGAAGGGAAAAAGTAAGGACAAAGAACTTGTTGAATCGCTGGAGCTTATGAAAAAGCTTTCCAAGAGAATCGCCGGTATCGTAACTGATATGGTAACATTCTCTCGAGAAATCTCAACCGATGTCAGAGGACCTTCGGACATTAACGCTCTAATGGAGAAAGCCTTATTGTTGATGAAAAGGCGTTTTGAATCAACCAATATAGAAATTAAAAAGAAGTTTGCCAAAAGTCTGCCCAATCTAATTGTAGATAAAGGGCAGATTCAGCAAGTCTTTACAAATATATTCATGAATAGCTTAGATGCTATGCCAGACGGGGGGAAACTCACTATTTCGACCAAATTAAGCAGAGCCAGAGACGCTATAGAAATAACTTTTGTGGATACAGGGTCGGGGATAGCTGAAGAGAACTTGCCTAAAATATTTGATCCTTTCTTTACCACAAAAGCTCCCGGGAAAGGAAAGGGGCTGGGGTTATCCGTAAGCTACCGGATTGTTGAAAATCATGGCGGAAGCATTAAGATAGATAGTGAGCCAGACAGAGGAACGAAAGTTTCAATAAGATTACCCATAAATGAGGAGAATGGGTAACAAGAAAATTTGATGAAAAAACAGGCCAAAAATTATGGAAATGAATAAAGAATTTGGTATAAATCGTGAAAAAGCAATAGAGTTATTGAATAACTACATTGAAAATCCAAATATGCTAAAACACTGTTATGCAAGTGAAGCGGTTATGCGGGCACTGGCTAAAAGATTAGGTGAAGATGAAGAGAAATGGGCTTTAGCAGGCTTGTTACATGATTTAGATGTAGAGACAGTCAGCGCTGACCTTTCGGTGCATGGATTGAAAACTGTGGAAATACTAACGGGAAAAGGAGTTGATCCAGAAATAATAGATGCAATAAAGATGCATAATGAGGAAGCCCATGGCAAGAAGCGAAATACTCGTTTCCAACATGCATTAGCCGGTGGTGAAACTATCACCGGATTAATTGTTGCAACAGCATTGGTTTACCCTGATAAAAAATTAGCCAGTGTCAAAGTAAAATCCATTGTTAAAAGGATGAAAGAAAAGCATTTTGCCCGATCGGTAGATAGAGATATTATTCTTGAATGTGAAAAAGTAGGCATAGAACTCAATGAATTTTGCCAGTTGGCCCTGAATGCAATGCAGGAAATTGCCGATGTATTGGGATTATAGAAAATGAACAAATTGATCCTGACTAATGTTGGGACTTCCGCCCTGGAGAACAGGATTCGCTTTAATGCAAAGAAATGGCAGGGTAAGAGAAAAGAGCTTTCCCGGCTTTCCCGGGTGATAAGCAGCCAGCTCGATGCAAAAAAATATGGGCGCATAATAAATTCCGCATGCCGAGAGATCGGGCAGGCTCGCCCGGAAGAAACCTCGGCCGAGATCAAAAGCCTAAATGGGATCGGGACCAGCCTCCAGGATCTGGTAGTTCTCATTTCCAGTGACACCGCTGAGTGTCTTTTGAATGCTCATATATTGAGAAAAACAATTCTTGAGATCTTTGAATGTAAAAGGGTCGAGGTTAAGGTAGCTCGCGGCGTTCAGGTAGATGATCCGGTCAGATTCGAAAAAACGGGAATACTTTCCTACTTAAAAATTATTTCAAGATATAAGCAGAAATATGAAGGAAGATATGAAATTATCCTGAATCCTACCGGTGGCTTCAAATGCCTCTGGCCCTATGCAACCCTGGCAGCCATCAATTACGGAATCGAGATGAAATATATCTATCAATCTTCCGACCGAATCCTCACCCTTCCGGTTATGCCCTTATCCTCGTTCATTAAATCATTTCCGGGATCTTCTTTATGGGGTCGATGATGAAAATCCCCCCTAACCCCCCCGATGGCCATCGGGGGGGAAAGGATGTTGTTGAAGATGCCTCCTCGACAGAAGAAGGCAAAAGAAGTCGTAAAGGAGATTATTTTTACAATTTCTAACCTCCTGAAGCTTCTCTGGTGCCTGGAAACCAACCCCAGGGTGCCGGTAAAGGCGAAAATGGCTCTTCCGGCAGTAATCGCTTATGTTATTTCGCCGATTGACCTCATCCCTGATTTTATTCCCTTTGCCGGGCAAGTTGACGATATCTACCTGATTATCATTGTCCTTAGATGGATTATGCGCGAAGCGGGGGAAGATGTGGTCTACGAGTGCTGGAGTGGGGATAAGAAAACTCTGGATTTTATATTGACCGCACTTGACAGCGTAATTGCTTTTCTGCCAAAAAGAATAAAAGGGATGCTCGACGGAAGATTCAAGTCGTAATCAGCCATTATCTATATAGATTACAGATTATAGATTTTAGATTGCAGATGATAGATTTCCATCTGAAATCTGTAATCTGCAATCATTGGTCTTCTCTAAAGCCCCCGCAGGAACTCCGGCCGCAGGTAGCCTGGATCAGCCATTGCCCGATCGATGAGCTCAAGCATCTGCTCTCGGTCCTGAGTCAGAGTACCTCCAATAGGAAGATAATTAGAGGCGTGGTTGCTGCGGAAGATGCAGTTACGCACATTAAGATTTTCTACCAGTAATCTGAGCTCCTGAAGGCTTTGTTTCTTATCAATTGGCTGCCAGCCTTCGCCGACATTCTTCCCGAAGGTCTCTTCGAAGGGACCCAGCATCAAGGTTAAAGCACCGATATACCGGGGGCCTATTTTACTGCAGAGCTCTGCCGTTTTCAGGATATGTCCCCGGCTTCCAGATTTCCCTCCCAGGCCGAGCAGTACGGTTACCGACAATTCTAAGCCGGCATTCGTTGCCTTCCGGCACCCTTCTATCATCTGCCCGGGTGTTGCCCCCTTGGCAACTCGTTTAAGGAGCGCATCATCCCCGGATTCGACCCCATAATAGAGGATCTTCAGTCCATTCTCCCTGAGCTCCCTGAGCTCATCTTCACTCTTGATCAAGAGATTGCCGGGATTGGCATAGAGGGTAACCCTCTCCAGTAAGGGAAACTTAAAGTGAAGTAGCTTAAGAATCTTGATCAAGACCGCGGTTTTAATTATCAGGGCATCTCCATCAGCCAGGAAAATCCGGGTTGCATCCGGCCATACCCGGGCAGCATCGTTAATATCCACCTCTATCTCCTCAAAGCTCCGGATGCGAAACCTCTTCATCTTATACATTGCACAGAATTGACAGCGGTTGTGGGAGCAGCCAATGGTTGCCTGAATAATCAGGGAGTTCGCCTCACTGGGTGGGCGAAAAAGAGGCATATCATAAGCTAATGGCATGTGAGGCTCCTAATTATGCGGAAAAATCCTAAACTTTAAACAAATTCTAAATCCTAAATTCTAAATCCTAAATAAATTCCAAATCCAAATTAGCCAAATTCAAAACCATTTATCTCTTCAAGATCGTAATGTTTTGTATTTTGATCCGCCTTAGGCGGATTGGTCATTTAATATTATTTAGGATTTGGTGCTTCGTGCTTAGAATTTATTCATCTGTAACACTACCCTACCTATGCACAATTACTTTTGTCGTTCTATAGAGATGCTTTTTGAATTTTTTTTACCTCTTCCAGGATGCGGGGTAGGGCTACGCCGGTTTTCTCGGAGATTACAGGGATAAAGGGGTCAGATCGTTACTTTAAACATAACGAACCTTTTCTTTTTTCCCAAGATATGACTGGACTATGAGAGAAGCCTCGTATAGATTCTCTGCGGAATGTTTAGGCTCAATCGGCAGTGCCCCCTCTTCTCTTCCTGCCTTACCAGTTTTGATCAAAATAGTCACACACCCCGCGTTCTCGCCCGCGGCGATGTCAGAGGTTTTGTCGCCGATAAGAAAGCTTCTGGACAAATCGAGTTCGAAATCCTTGGCTGCTTCTAAGAGCATCCCTGGTGAAGGCTTTGAACACGCACAAGGGGAACCTCCTGGTGGCAAGTGCCTGGGTTCGAGATGCGGACAAAAGTAAAATGCGTCAATGTGGGCTCCGGCGTGCTCAATTCTGGATCGGAGTTCCACATTGAATTGGGACATATGCTCGCGGGTGAAAATGTCAAGGGCTATTCCTGCCTGGTTAGATACAATGATAATATCCAGTGGAACCATTGCCAAAAGTTTTAGACCATCAATGGCCCTGGGAATGAACTCAAGTGATTCAACTTGGTGAGGATAGTGCGAATCGACATTGATCGTTCCGTCTCGGTCTAAAAACACGGCAGCTCGATAATGTGGAGTAGGCTTTTGTGGCCAATCTCTCATCGTCTCAGCTTCTCCGAAAGATTACTGTTATCGCTATGGATGCCAGAATATAGATTGTTGTTGCAACAATGAGGGCCATTCTGAATTCGGCTTGCCCGCTCTCTGCCATCCAAAGATAGGCAAGTGACGCAATGCATACCACCCATAGCGCCCCCAGAAAGAACGTCCGTCGGATTCCAGGCACTGCATGAGCTGCATAATAGGTTTCCCATTCTATGGTAGGAGAAGTTCCACAAAGACGCGCCAGTTCAGGTTCGATCTTTTCGCGAAGGTAGACTGCAAGAAGTCGATGGATACGATAGCTGTACAGAATTAGAACCGTGAAGTAGATAGAAACCAGAGGTGCAGCGATAAGAACTTTACCAAGGCCGGTGGCAGAGAGAGAAACTGCTACTATGGCACCAAGGGCAATAGTCAGTTGGATCGAGTATTTGTCTCGCTGTTCAATCCGTCTCTTGATCTCGTCGCGTATATCCTGTCGTATTGCTTCCAGATGAGCTATTGCCTTCTCTTCGGTCATCTTAATACTCTCTTAGCTATAATAATTGTAATTTATATATAAAAAAACAAGATGCATTTGTCAAGCTTAATTCACCTCCACCTTAGTCTACTTCGCCGTAGTGGCTACGAAGGCTGAAAGCGGCTGCGAAGGTTGAAATCCTCCCTCATTCCTTCGACTTCGCTCAGGACAGGCCCTTCGACGGGGTTTATCCCGAACGAGGCCGAGGGGCTCAGGACACGGCCAGCCCGGCATTATCTCTGTGTCTACCCCTATTCGGGCCGACAGGGACGTCGGCCCCTACTTAAGAATAATTTCAAAAAACCATTTAATCCGCCTATAGGCGGACTAAAGTCACAAGGGAGCTTCTAACGGGGTTTACTCCCCCCGAATTTTCTTTACTTCTTCCAGGATCCGGGGTAGGGCTACGCCGGTTTTTTCGGAGATTACCACATCGGACATATCAGCAAAGGGATGCTCCCGGGGATTGATATCAATTATTTTGGCCCCACTCCCCCGGGCATAGCGGGGTAGGGAGGCTGCGGGATAGACCACCCCGGAGGTTCCCAGGATCAGCATTACATCACAGGTGCTGGCCTCCTGGATCGACTCGGGTACAACCTGAACCGCTTCCCCGAACATAACCACATCCGGGCGCATCGAGCTTCCACATTCACATGTGGGCATGAGAGTAAGGAGATTGGAAAGATCGAATTCTTTAGCCTCAATTAATACCGATCTTGCTTTAGAAAGGTATTTTTCCTTGGTTAGCTTGGTTTTCTTATTACAGGCCAAGCAGCGCTGTCGATAAAGATTGCCGTGAACCTCAAGGACCCGGGTATTACCTGCCTGGAAGTGAAGGTCATCAATGTTCTGGGTGATTACCGAGCGAAGGATATTCATCCTTTCCAGCTCGGCCAGGGCAAAGTGGCCGGGATTTGGCCGGGCCTTTTCAAAGGTCTCTACCGTCTCGCTGAGGAAGCTCCTGATCGCCTCGGGCTTTCTGGCGGCGGCGGAAAAGATTCCCCCGGTGGTCCCTACCTCATCAGGATCGAAGCGGTCCCAGATCCCTCCCGGGTCACGGAAGGTGGGGATACCACTCTCCGCCGAGACTCCCGCTCCAGAAAAAGCAACAAGATTCTTAGCCTTGGCGACTATCTCCGCTGCCCTGGTGATATCTGCCTCATTAACCATCTTAAGTTCCTTTTCCAAAGAAGTGCTTAGACAATTCCCTGCTATTGGGCATAGAGCAAAGGGCAATATTTAATTCCCTGCTATTCCCTTCTATTCCTTGCTCCTCCTTGCTATTCCCTGAATTAAAGAATACCTGTTATCCTAAAAAAAACAAGGAATTCTTTCAAAATATCTATTTGCCAGCGGAGAGGGTCTCAAAGTAGTGAGCTGAGGAATTCTGATACCTTATCGGCCACCTCTTTCTCTCTTCCCAGCAGAAAGTGATCAGCTCCGGGGATTATCGCCATCTGCTTGGGCTCAAGCAGAGAGGAAAATAGGCTTACAGTGGTTTCTTGAGGACAGAAGGGGTCACTATCCCCAAAGAAAATCAGTTTTGGCAGGCTGGTGTTCAACAAGAATTTAAAATCAAAGAATGAAGTTGGGGGAGAAATACCCACAATTGCTTTAACCCTTTCTTCCTTTAACGCTGCCCGTAGCCCTACCCAGGCCCCAAAAGAATAGCCTACCAGATAAATCTTTTTAACCTCAGCCGTATCGGTCCCTGCCAGAAAATCGATTGCTCCCCTGACATCCTCTACTTCTCCTGCTCCATTATCGTAGCTTCCTTCACTTCGGCCTACACCCCGAAAATTGAAGCGTAGCGCCACGAAGCCTTTCTCCACCACCGCCTCCGCAACTGCGGTTACCACATTATTGTTTAAATCCCCGCCGTATTGGGGATGCGGGTGGCAGATTATCACTCCGGGATAGTGGTCGGAGCCGGGCGGGAATGAAATAACTCCCTCAAGTCGGATACCTTCGGTGTTATTAAAAAATATTTCTTTCTGCCGAAAAGCCATCATTAATAAATCCCATCATTCAGCAATGCTCAGGACAAGATGACCAAATTCTAAATCCCAAATCCTAAATCCTAAACAAATTC
>JAUWWP010000120.1 GCA_030616835.1 Deltaproteobacteria bacterium
CCGGCTTTTCCTCTGCGAAAGGGGGTTTAGCTTCGGATACAATAACCTGATTGTTGATATGCGATCACTGGTGATAATGAGGGAGTTTGGTTACCCGGTTCTCTTTGATGCTACCCACAGTCTTCAGCTTCCCGGTGGGGAGGGAGAATACTCAGGGGGCCAGAGGGAGTTTATCCCTCATCTCGCCCGGGCAGCAGCAGGGGTGGGGATCGATGGGCTTTTCCTGGAAGTCCATCCTGATCCTGATCAGGCTCTGTGTGATGGGGCAAATATGCTGAACCTGGACTCGCTGGCCGGGTTGCTGAAAGAGGTTAAGCAAATAGATGAAATTGTTAAAAAAGCCGGATAAACCCCATTAGAAACCCACCTCAGGCGGATTTCTAACGGGGTAAAGGAGTTAATATGAGTATTAAATGTGCTAAAAGGGTGCTCCGGATCGAAGCCGAGGCGGTAAAGGCTCTCATCAACCGAATCGATAAGGATTTCGTAAAGGCGGTTAACCTTATTTACAGTTGCAAGGGCAAGGTAGTAATCACCGGGATTGGAAAATCGGGGCTCATCTGCCAGAAGATCGCCTCCACCTTAACCAGTATGGGAACCCCGGCCTTTTTCCTCCATCCGGCTGAGGGGCTTCATGGGGACCTGGGGGCACTGGACAAAAGAGATGTCCTTATTGCGGTCTCCAACAGCGGGGAAACGGAAGAGATCCTGAATATCCTGCCTACGGTAAAAAGGATGGGGATAAGGATAATTGCTATGTGCGGAAACCCCCGCTCTACCCTTGCCCTCGTCAGCGACCTGGTATTGAATACCAGCGTAAAGGAGGAGGCCTGCTCCCTGGGGCTGGCCCCTACTGCCAGCACTACTGCTACCTTAGCCCTGGGCGATGCCCTGGCAGTTGCCCTGCTCGAGCGAAGAGGGTTCAATGAGGAGGAATTTGCTCTGACCCATCCCGGGGGAACCCTGGGGAAGAGGTTGCTATTAAGAGTGGAGGACCTGATGCACACCGGCAGGGAAATCCCCTGGGTAAGAGAGAATACGAGGATGAAGGATGTCCTTATGGAGATTACTACTAAGAGGCTGGGGGTGACTGGGGTTTCTAATGGTAAGGGAGAGCTGGTGGGGGTCATTACCGATGGTGATCTTAGAAGGGCGCTGGAAAAATACGATGATGTCATGAAAAGAAAGGCTAAGGATATTATGTCGACGAATCCTAAGAAGGTCGAAAGAAGCACCCTGGCAGCCCGGGGCCTCCACCTGATGGAACGCCATGCCATCACCTCTCTTTTTGTCTATAAAAATGATAAAGTAAAAAAGGCAATCGGAATTGTCCATCTTCATGACCTTCTGGGGAGGGGTATTACCGGGGAGCCTTAACCGCCCTAAATCCATAAAAAAGTGACACGGAAACTTCTCATAATATTTATTTTCTTCATTATGGGATGTTGGGGGCACCGCTCGGCCCGGCTCCAGGAAGGATATAATCTCTACCGTACTGGTCAGTATACTCAGGCAACCCAGTGGCTCAAGGCCCACCTTGAAAACCATCCCGTAGATGTGGAAGCCCATTTTCTCTTAGGCCAGTGTTATGAGGAATTAAATAGCTGGGATCTGGCCCTGTCGGAGTACCGAAAAGCGGTAGAGCTTGAGCCTCGTCACCTGGAGGCCCGCCGGCGCCTGGGACTGGGATACCTGAAAATCGGCTCCAACCTCTTTGCCGCCCGAGAGTTTATGACCGTCCTCCATTATCAACCCGACGATCCACTCTCGCTTTATAAACTGGGGGTGATCTTCCATCGGGAAAGCAAATATGATCAGGCAATCAAATATTTTCAAAGAGTGATTACTGCTGACCCTCAGTATTCAAAGGCATACTATAATCTCGGGGTTATTTATGCCTACGATCAGAAGGATATCCAACAAGCTACTTACTATTTCCGAAGATTTACTGAGCTGGAACCGAATTCGGAAAAGACTGCCGAGATAAAACAATGGCTTGAGAAAAACCAAAACCGAGAATAGTAGCTAACAATCCGGGGCTTTCATGTTAATGTAAGGATTCAATGACTCGTATAGATTCAGGATAAGTTGACTAAACTTACATTGGTTATTAGTTATTAGGTTGCGCTGCTCGTTTCGTCTTTCGTCATCAGGTTGCGTTTTCCCTTAACCACTATACGAATACCGATACTAGCTGCGAAACCGCAACCGATTTACACAGCCAATTCTTCAATAAGCTCAGAACAAGCAATTTGATGTCTATGCATAAGCCTACTTCTCCATAGTGGCTACGAAGGCTGAATCTAAGATGAATGGTTTTAAGCTAAAAGTAATCAAGGGAGTTAGCCTGGCCGAGGAATACCACTTTCCCCAGCCATCGGTTAAGATCGGCCGAAGCCCTCAAAATGATCTGATTATGAACGATCGACTGACTTCCCACTTCCAGGCAGAGATCCGGGCGGAGGGAGAGAAGTATCGAATATTTGACCTGGGAAGCACTAATCCCACCCTGATCAACAATCAGGTAGTTGAAGAAAAATATTTAGAAGATGGCGATGAGCTGACAATCGGAGGAAGCGTATTTAAGTTTTATCAGGCAGAAAAGAGCAAATCAGAGGCTCAGAAAAAAGGACTGAGTAAACTGCCTCCCCGTCAGCTTATCCTGATTGGGCTTATCGTCCTATGCCTGATTTATCTTCTTCTACCTTCCGGAAAAGGCAAAAAAGAGCAATCTTCTGCCCGGAAGCTAAGAACAATACTGTCCGGGGAAACTAAGCCTACTAAGTCTTTACTAAAAAAGGAGCAACCAGATCTTAGCAAGCTCTCAATCGAGGATCGGCTAAAGCAAGCTTTAAGCTCCTATGAGTTTGGGAAGAAGAAGCTCAGCGATTGGAGGATAATCCGGGGGAATCTGGCATTGGCCATCAAAGCCCTGGAGAAGTCTCTCCTTTTAACCGAAGGGCTGGAGCCATCGCCGGAGTTCTATCAGGATGCTAAGGCTAAACTGGAGGAGGCAAAGCAAAGGCTGGATACCGAGTTTAGAAGGCACAGATTTGCGGTGGAAAAATCTATCCGCTTCGGTAATTGGGAAGAGGCCCAGAAGGAGCTCACTATTATCCAGGAGATCCTCCCGGAACCCTCCTCCCTCTCCGATCCCCGGGCAGTATATGCCCGGGAAAAGTTAAGAGAGGTGGAAAGGAAGCTGAAACTGGGATACTGAAAATTGGAAAGGCGCTTCTGATGGATAGAAACACTTACTGGCTGGCATTGAGTAGAACCAAAGGGTTAGGGAATAAAACTCTGCTGAATATCTCTCAGAGAAATAAGGAGTTAGGTCTAACTGTTACCGATTTCTGGAATCTAAGCAGCACCGAGATGGTTGCTCAGTACGGTCTTAAGGAAAGGATTGCCCGCTCAATTGTGAGCATGAGATCTAATAATAAAAGTACTCTGGAGCTATTGGAAAAGCTCAATGAACATGAAATAAAATTTCTTGCCTTTGATGATCCAGATTATTCCCCGAAATTAAGAAAAGTGAGCGGTCCCCCATTTATTCTCTACTTTTTGGGCAATCTTGACCTCCTTCAAAGGAACCCTTTGGCTATTGTTGGCTCCCGAGATATTTCTGTAAAAGGACTGGAAATAGCCTACAAATTTTCAGAGATTTTGAAAAAACAAGAAATAGTTATTATAAAGGGGCAAACCAGAGAGATTGATTCCCTCGCCCACCTGGCTGCCGAGGAAGCCAAAGGATCAGGGATAACCGTCCTGAGCAGTGGTATTTTAGACTATCTTAAAAAGCTTGAGTTGACCAGGAGAGATACTGATCCGGAGAATAATCTTATTTTATCTTGTGTTGATCCCCTGCTCACCTGGACACCCCGGGCAGAGATGGAGAGGAACAAAATTATATTCGAACTTTCTGAAAATATAGTGATTATCGAAGCCAATGATAAAGGTATAATTATGAAGGAAGGATTAAGGGCACTAAAAAACGGAAAGAAAGTTTACATTGTCAGATATGAAGATTATCCACCTAACGCCACCGGAAATAAGAAATTGATAGAGGAAGGTGGGGTCCCAATTTGCCCATCAGACACTATTGATAATCTCAAAGAGATTATTAATTCAGTAAATGAGGCAAGACCAAGAGTCATAAGCTCAAAGGAAGAAGCTCTTAGGCAGAAGAAAGACCTTGGGCAATATTTTACTCCTCCCTCAGTTGTTGAATTTATGTATGGTATGGTTAGGCTTATGTGGGGCGAAAAAGCCCTTGACGGGGCAAAGATTATCGATCCGGCTTGCGGAGATGGAGTATTCCTTAAGTATGCACTTGATAACGGGATTTCCACCGGAGACAACCTCTATGGCTGCGATATTGATGAGGGTGTTAGAGTAAAATGGGATTCGCTCCAGATAAAAAATATGATGAAACTTTCTTTCCAGGATGGTCTTTTAGACAATAAAGACTCAGGGATAGAAATAGGAAAATTCGATTTGGCAATAGGTAATCCTCCCTATGGAGGCACCGGCCTAAGTGAACTTGCGCAGCTCCTGGACACAAAGAAAGTGAGGAAGGAGCCCACAAACCTAAGACTATTTGAGAAAAATCTTGAAGTAAGGGAAGAAACTGGCTTAATGGAGAAACAAACAGATTTTCTTCCATTGATGGAAGAGAAAAGAATAAGCTTAATTCACCTTGCCAATCATCTGGGCAGATCTTATGAGTTATGGAAAAAGGAAGAACTAATTGCTAACTATGATGAGGAAGGGCCTGAAGAAGATCAAACTGGAGAGCTCTTCCCCGATCTTGAAAGAATCAGGCCCGGCAAGAAAAGGGTTGATTTAATTGTTGAAAGAATTCAAAAAGCAAGACTCCTGGGGAAAGGTAAGGCTCAGCTTCATCTAACCCCGAAGGAGCTAAAAAAACTAATCTCCATTCCTATCGAGGTTCTATTCCTGGAGCGGTTTTTTCAGCTTGTCCGACCGGGAGGTTATGTTGCTATCATCATCCCCGACGGCATTCTGGCAAACATCAATCTCCGCTATGTGCAAAATTGGCTTTTTGAAAAGGCCCAGGTTATGGCGATCGTTAGCTTGCCCCGGGAGACCTTTAAATCCATAGGAACCACGGCCAAAACGAGTATTATGTTTCTAAAAAACCCGGTTGAGGGAAAGCCAATAGATTTAGAAAAACTAATTTTTATGGCGACCGTGGATTATGTTGGCGTCAATCATAAGGGAAAGAACGATTTGCCTTTTGTTTTAAAAGAATTTCAAAAATTTCTTAAGCGGGAAAAAATCAAAGAGAAAAAAATGTCACCGATGATTACTCATGCAACACATGAGGAAGTAATGAAGGTCCATTGTGCAAGACCTGAGTATTGGGATCGAAAATATAAGATTTTACATAAACAAATGCGAAAGGGGAAAGAGAAAATCATAACTCTCGGGGATAGCGAACCATATATAACATATGGTGCAATTACTCCTGGTAGAAAGATGCCCAAAGTAAAAAGAGGCATTTTATACATTAGTCAAATTCATATGAAGCCAACTGGTCTTGATTTTAATGAGGAAAAAATATTTGTGCCCAAAAATTCAGATTGGGATCACGATCGTTTCCGACTTCAATATGAAGATGTGCTAATTGCACGATCAGGCGTGGCTTCGATAGGAAGAACGGAAATTTATAGAGCAAAATTGCCAGCTACAGTATCCTGTTTTGTTGACATATTTAGGTAGAACATGGTTAACCCTTATTACTTAACTCTATTTATGAAATCAAAATTTGGAAGAGGACAGATTGAAAGATTAAGAAGCGGTGTTGGAACGGTTAATATCAATTTTGACCAAATCAAGTCTATTGAAATGCCAAAACTACCTGATTTTATTCAGCAAAAAATTGAAAAGCAATATAAAAATATGTCTAAATGGCATGACAGTGCAATGGAAATTAAAGAGGGTTTAATTTATAAGGGTCTATCTAAGAAAGAGGCAGAAGAAGATCCAAAATATCAAAAAAATATCCAAAAAGCTGAAGTGATGCTTAAGGATTTGATCAGGCGCACTGAGGAAGTAATTGAGGGTAAAAGGGAGAACATATAATCAATGCCAAAAATCTCCGAGGCAGATTATCGCTCCTGTATTCTTGAACCTGTGTTAGAGAAATTAGGTTACCCACATCGTGACATAAATATCTGCCGGCGAAGTAAAGGCTTCAAGGACTATTCGGGAAAATATTGGCTCGATTATCTTTTTTCTATTGAAGGTAAACTAATCCTGGATATTGAGGCCAAACCAAAAGAAAAGCAATTTGATGCGGCTTATAATCAAGCTACTTATTATGCCCGGAATTTTGAACCCACCAAGGTCATCCCTTATATAATCTGTGCGGCAGGTTCGGCAATTAAGATGTACAAAGCTGTATCTTCTCGGAGTGGGGTTGGCGTTGAGTTTCAGGAACTGGAGGAACTACTTACCTGGGAGGAATTGCAGAGGAAAGTTAAGGAAGCTTTAAAACCAACTACTATTGAAGCCGCAACCGATATTACCCTGGGCCTGGAGAATTTTAAAGCAGTATTTGAAGAGCTCTTCAAAATACTCAGATCCTGCCGACGACCAAAACTCAAGACCGATGATGAAGTTGTGCTGGTGATGAATGCAATCCTTAGGGCAACTATGACCAAACAGAGCAGGGATAGAATCTATAAGAAGTTGCCAAAAAGAGTGGTAGCAAGAATCGAGGAGGTATTGGGATGGTATCCCTTAACCAAAATCGAGGGCCATAATCTCGCATACGCCTATCGTGAATTTGTCACTCGAAACTTTACCGGCACTACTCCGTGGTGGGCTGAAGCCGGCGAAAAGGAAATCGGTAGATATTTGACTCCCGCATCGATCGTCAAGTTTATGGTAGAACTATGTGATCCCGGGCCAGAAGAAAGAGTGATTGATTTTGCCTGTGGCTCAGGGGGATTTCTTGGTGCGGTGGCTAATCGAATGCTTGACAAGGTCAATATTAACCACTATCTCAGCAGTAAACTATTTGCCTGTGATGCTGATTTGTTTTCGGTTTCTACCGCTCAGACTTTTATGGAGCTTCTTCTTCCGGGAAAACAGATCCCTGTTGAAATCTCCGAGAAATCATTCTATACGAGTGCCCTGAAACCGGGGGAACAGATAACACTTGATGATTACCATCCCGATATCGGAATAACCCGACCCCGTAGGCTTCCTTTCACCTCTACTTTAAAAAAAGGCGTGCTAAATATATTCCATCACAATGGCCTTTTTTCTGCAAAAATCCATAGTTGGGAGCACGATTTAAGTAGCTTTATTCCGGAAAAGAGTTTTGATGTAGTGATTAGTAATCCACCCGCGGGCGCAAAC
>JAUWWP010000452.1 GCA_030616835.1 Deltaproteobacteria bacterium
ATCATGTTTCTGAGCATGATCGTGGTCGGAGGTCTGGGATCAATTCCCGGGTCAATCTTCGGAGCCATTCTATTAACCATTTTACAGATAGAACTTAACAATATTCAGGAGATCCCGCTCTTAGGCCCTCTCGTGCTCGCGGCCTCTCAGAGATGGTTCAGCGTAAGCGGCCTGGCGAATGTCTCCAGTATAATATTCGGCCTAATTCTGGTGCTGATTATGATCTTCGAACCCCGAGGAATGTATGGGCTCTGGATCAGAGCGAAAATTTACTTTAAAACCTGGCCTTTCTAACGGCCTTAAGGGAACTGTAATTCGGAGATAAGAATAATCGCTTCCTCCAAGGGAAGGCTGAACAAAGCAAAATACTAAATTTGTTAAATCCAAATGTCAAAATCCAAATATCAAATGAATGTCAAATGACTAAATGTCAAGAGACCTTTCCTCTTTTGTTTTGTCATTTGGATTTTGGATTTCATTTGAACTTTGAGCTTTGGCATTTGACATTAGATATTTTCCGACAGGCTTAGGACAGGCACTAAAGGAGTGCTCCTAAATCTTGCCATTATGTCTGAATCACAGTTAAAGTAAGGCGATGCTTGCGCAGTTGATTGTAAATGGCTTGGCTATTGGCAGTTGTTATGCCCTGTTAGCCCTGGCCATGGTTATAATTTACAAGACCTCGGAAGTTCTGAACTTTGCCCAGGGGGAAATGGCTATGGTCTCTACCTTCATTGCCTTCATGCTCCTGGACAGTTACCATTTGCCCTTTGCTCTGGCCTTTTTTCTCTCCTTAGTTTTTGCCTTTGTTCTCGGGGTGGTTTTAGAGTTCATCTTTCTGCGGCCCGCCAAGCAGCCCACTGTCCTGGGACTCATCGTCATTACCCTGGCATTCGAGATGATCCTCTACGGATTTGCCGGATGGAAATGGGGAGCGGAGCAGAAGTCACTTCCCTTTCCGATCTCTGATACCAGTGTGTATAATGTTAAAGGGGTAGTTATCAGCCAGCTCAGTGTGTGGACATTCATCATCTGCCTCTCATTGATGCTTATTCTCTTCCTCTTTTTTAAATACACAAAACTGGGAATTGCCACCAAGGCTACCCAGCAGAATCAAGTAGCCGCCCGCCTGATGGGAATCAATACCAAGAGAATATTCTCCTTAACCTGGGGGCTGAGCTCTCTGATCGGGGCAGTGGCCGGGATACTCCTTGCCCCCATCACTACCCTTGATCCCAATCTGATGATGGACCCACTCCTTAAAGGCTTTGCCTCCGCAGTTTTGGGCGGGATGACCAGCCTGCCGGGAGCGGCCCTGGGGGGAGGTATCCTGGGGGTAACTGAGAATCTATTTGCCTGGTACCTCGGTGAGGCCGGATTTGTATTTAAGTCGGTGGTTGCCTTTGCGGTGATCATCCTTGTCCTGTGTTTCCGTCCCAGCGGGCTTTTAGCCCGGCACTATGTGAAGAAAGTATAAACCTAAATAATGTATTAGGGTAGTATTGTAAATACAGATATATGAATAAATTCTAAGTACTAAGCACCAATAGGGTAAATCCTAAGCACTAAATCCTAAATTCTAAATAATTTCAAATGACCAAAATTCAAAATACAAAACATTCCCTTCGACCTCGCTAAAGACAAGGTTTTGAACATTTGATATTGGAATTTTGGATTTGTTTAGGGTTTAGGATTTTGGATTTAGAATTTATCAGCATATGGCAAGTAATCCTCATGGTTACGCATAATCTGGGATAAGGAGGGAGGAGGTGGCTGAGATGAGCTGTTGAGCATTAGCTAAATAGTATTTTGAATTAAACCTGTAGATAAAGGAGGGGAAAATGAAATTAAGAAAGAATATGGTGTTTATGATCGCAGTAGCAATGGCAGTCGGACTGCCTATGCTTCTTGATTGTGCCAGGAAGGAGGTAGGGGTTACTGATAACGAGATTTTAGTAGGGGTCTGGTCTCCTCAAACCGGGCCGGCCGCACTCTGGGGATCAGTGGCCCGGGGAACGGATTGCTATTTTAAGATGATCAATGATGAAGGGGGAATCCACGGAAGGAAGCTTAGGCTCCTAATCCGGGATGATGGCTACCAGCCTGCACGGACGAAGGCCGCGGTGAAGGAACTGGTGGAGAAGGAGGGCGTCTTCGCCTTCGTGGGCGGGGTAGGAACTGCGAATGGAATGGCAGTGAAGGATTATCTCCATACCAATAAGATCCCTGTGGTTGCCTTAGCTACCGGCTCACAATTATTCGGCAATCCTCCTACCCGGTATCTATTCGCCCTGTATCCCACCTACACAACCGAGGCCTCCCTGCTCACCAGGTATGCAGTTGAGACACTAAAGAGTGAAAAGATCGCCTTTTTCTATCAGAATGACGATTACGGAGAAGAGGGGCTAAAGGGGGCAGAAGATCGTCTGGCCAAATACAATATGGAATTAGTAGCTGAGGTCTCTGTGGAGATTACCGATACCGATATCAGCTCACATGCCCTGAAACTACGAGAGTCCGGGGCGGACGCGGTTATTATGTGGCTTTTGCCCAAGCAGGCCGCGATGATATTAAAGGGGGCAAGCAAGATCGACTTCAAGCCGAAGTGGCTCACCAGCAGCACCCTCAGTGATGTAGATGTGATGTATAAAATAACCGAAGGACTGTGGGAGGGAGTGATCTTCG
>JAUWWP010000363.1 GCA_030616835.1 Deltaproteobacteria bacterium
CCCCGGGAGGTAAACATGGTAGTAACTGTCTTGCCCGGGGTAAGGGCATACCGGTAACAATTGTTGGGAAGCAGTTGCCTCGCCGGAAAAGGGAGCCCATTTAGGTCCTTCAAAAGCTCCCGGGGAGTATTAATCCCTTCCTTATTTATCAATCCCTTTATTGGAGAAAGATCTCCTCCTCCCTCTAATTCTTTTACTAGTTCCAAAAAGGTAGACTCTCCTTCCCCATAAATAGCAAAGTCTATCTGCGGACATTGTTGAAAGACCTTCTCTCGATAAGCGGATACATGAGGCCCTCCCATCGTTAGGTATTTGGCATACTTACGAGAGACTTTGAGGGCCCGGAAAGAATTATCAATGACTGCTGACATCCCTCCAATTCCAATAAGATCTGCTCTCTCCTTCACCACTCTCTCCTCAAAATCGTCCCAGGAGAGCTGCTCGGCAAAAGCATCAAGGATTCTTACCTCAAACCCATTTTTACTTAAAACTGCCCCCAAATAGGCCAATCCCAGAGGAGGCACCACTACATTCTCATGCTCAATCTTTCTCGCTGGCGGCTGAATTAACAGGATCTTCATTTCAAGATCTTTAAACGTCCAAATCAGATAGTTGTGAATCCAAATACGCTACGGCCTGTAATGAACCTAAATAATACCCCTATCTATTCCTTTAGCGCCAACTCCCGGGCACTAATCCCGTATTTCTTAAACCAGCTAAAAATTTCCTGATTGGAAACCTTCTTTAACTTCCTTATCTCCTTCCTTTTCCGCCAAACCTTAACCATCCCTCTTAAGGCTGAAAAATAAGCCTTGATCAATACGACCAGAAGTTTTCCGGCAGAAAACTCTTCGGTAAATTTGCCGGCGGCTCCTCGATGGAATAAGGCTCCATATGTCTGAAGAACAAACCTCTTTAACGTATGGTACGGAGTTTTATACAATAGCCCCAGTGGAAAATACTTAAACGCAATCCAGACTCGATTCCGCTCTACATAAAAGGCCTTGAAGGGAGAATAGCTTCCGGTTGACCCAGAATATTTATGATAAACCACCGCCTTGGGAACATACAGACACTTCCACCCTGCCCATCTCCCTCGCAGTCCCAGATCAGTATCATCTCCGTAAGCAAAAAACTCCTCATCGAATAATCCGATTTCCTCCAACATTTCTCTTCGGTAAAGGGCCGCACATCCACTTGGGAAAAGAACCTCCTCGATTCCCTCATACTGACCCACATCTTTCTCCAACCTTCCTCTTCCCCGATTGAGGCCATCCCGGTAAATTAAGTGCCCCACGTTATCAATCACCTGAGGATCGTCATAGCAAAGGATCTTTGAAGCACACATACCAATTGTCCGGTCTTCATCGGCAACTTTTACCAATTCTTCTATCCAGTAGGGATCGACTTTAGTATCATTATTCAGCAATAAAATATAATCTCCCTTCGCGGCCCGAATCCCCTGATTGTTCCCGGCAGCGAAACCCAGATTCCTTTCATTCTCGATCAGGGTTACCAACTCTCTATAATTATCTTTGATAAATTCCACTGAACCGTCGTTTGAACCATTATCAACCAGGATCACCTCAAAGTCCTTATAGGTTTGCTCCCTCAGTGATGAGAGACACTCATCCAGAAACCTTTTCCCATTCCAGTTAAGCACAATTACCGAAAGCAAAGGATTGCTCATCGGGCCAATCCCTTAGCAATCAATTCATCAGTGGCAATCTTAACCCTATCTACCGCCCTTTGTTTCTTCACCCATTTCACTAACTCAGAGAGCCCTTCCTCAAATTCCACTTTGGGCGTAAATCCTAATCTTGATCGTATCTTTGAAATATCGGCAAAGCAGTGTCTAATATCTCCTTCCCGAAATTTATTGAGTATTTCCGGCTCATTATCAAAGCCCAGCTTTCCCCCAAGAATATTTGCCAGCTCAAGAACCGCCAACTTCTTTCCGCTCCCGACATTAAAAATCTGATAATTAGCTTCTTCCTTCTCCAATGCTAATAAACTTGCTCTTACTGCGTCATCCACATGAACAAAATCACGACTCTGAAATCCATCTTCAAATATTAAGGGTGAATTATTGTTAAGAATTCGCGCAGAAAATATTGCCGCCACCCCGGTATAGGGATTAGATAAGGCCTGCCGGGGCCCGTAGATATTAAAATATCGCAGTGCTACTGTAGGAATATTGTATGTAATTCCAAAATTTATAAACATCTCTTCATGATCTCTCTTTGAGATCGCATACATGGATGTTGGAAACAGTGGTTTATCTTCTCTGGTAGGTATCGCCTCCAAGATATTTGAACAGGCAGAACACTTTAATTCCCAACGATGCCGGTCGAGTTGAGCTTTAGAACGCAACCCGGGATAAACCTCTTTTTTACAATACTTACAATAATATGCGCCTTCTCCGTAGATGGACATAGAAGAAGCAACAATCATTTTCTTAATATCATTTCTCTCATTTGCTAATATATCCAATAAAATTGCCGCCCCCCCGGTGTTTATCGACATATATCTTTCGATTTCATACATTGACTGCCCCACCCCCACGGCCGCCGCCAAATGGAATACTATATCGATATTTTTTAAGGCCTCCCGGAGCCTCTTCTTTTCCCTAATATCTGCCTTAACAAACTCAATATTTTTATTTAGATATTCAGGAACTCTCCGCCCTCTTCCATGCACCTGGGGCTCAAGATTATCAAATACCCGTACCCGATACCCTCTTTCAATTAAGGCATCTACCAGATGGGAACCAACAAACCCTGCTCCCCCGGTTACTAAAACCCTCGGCTTCATCCCTTAGCTTCTCACTAATGCAGGCAGATAAATCCCTTTAACCTTTCATATTTTTTACTACCAATGCCCTTGACCTCCATCAGCTCCTCTAAGCTGGAAAACCCCCTCTTTACTCTCCGGTACTCAATGATCCGGCCAGCCAGGCTTTCACCAATACCCGGCAGGGCAACTAACTCCTCCTCAGTAGCGCGATTAAGCTCAATAGGAATGGAGTAAATCAGGAGCTTTTCCGGCTCCATCCTCCTGATCTTGATAATGATCAAGCCCTCTTCTCCCCTGGAGACGATCAGCTTTGACCCATTGCTAATCCTCTGGGAAGAAATATCTTCAGCCAGAGCCATCCTGCCAGTTGTTCCTCCCGCCTCGGTCACTGCCTCCCTTACTGTGATTCCCTTATCAAAACAATAGATCCCCTCTTTTTGGACATCCCCCAGTACCTCCACATGGATCTGCCCCTCGGGGAGAAGACGAGCCCTCTCTGCCCTCGGGGCCTTCTCACCCTGTTCCTGCCAGAGGTAAAGGCCAAAAAGGCTAATAATTATTAAAAAGATTACTACCTGCTGATTGGTAGAAAAGTACTTCATTATCATATCTTGGGCTCAATGCCTCTTATTTATATAAAGCGTCTTAAATATCTGCGGATA
>JAUWWP010000331.1 GCA_030616835.1 Deltaproteobacteria bacterium
CGAGTAAGCCAAAACACACCCACGGCTGTGACTGAACCCCGCCTATTCCAGTCTCCCAGGCTTTCATCAATCGACACCCCCCCCCCCCCCACAATATCTTTGGACAAGCGTAAACCACCCAGAACAGTAATCGATCCATTCTCACTCACATCCCCCACTCCAGGATTTCCGATTATTGTCCAGGCAGGGATGGAAAACATCAGGATACCTACCAGTAGCAGTCCTGCCATTAAAAAAATCCTTTTCTTCCTGAGAGTTAGCTCTCGCATATCTCTACTCTCCTCTTATTCTATTACCGTAATAGTTCCATTAATAATATTATTAGACCCAACAGTTATCGGTTCCTCCTTGCTGTCAACCAAATCATGGATCGAGAGAGTTAAACCAGTATTGCCCGGGTTTTGAGCCCTAAAGGTTATTTTAGCCACATTAATAGTTCCGGTAGGAGAACTTAGATTGAGATTTACCCCCATAAACCTGACCTCTCCTTTATCATTTGCATCATTTAAGGGATTAGTTTTTAGATTTGTAAACTCCGGGCAGACTCCCCCATTTATGCTCTCAATCTTTACTATTGCCGGGTCATAAGCCACGGAAAAAAAGTAAACGCCCAGAACTGTGGTTTCAGGTAAATACACATTCACATAGCTGATGAAGCTTGAACCCACTGCCAGCGGAGCCAAAGGAGAGCTGATCTTAACAATTGGGAAGCTCTCCTGACCCATAACCGTTACCTGTCCATTTATGATCTCTTTTATCTCAATGGGATCAGAACTAATATCCATTATAGAGACCGCAGAAAGGTTAAGAGGACTTGTTGTTCCAAAGCCAACGGCTTCCATATCTATTTTTGCAACCTCAACCTCTTCCGATGTAGGCCAGGTATCTATCGTCACATTGAGGGTTACCCTTCCCTCATTATTAGCAATCATTATCACTGGAGGATCCTGAAATTCCGTAAGGATAGTTACGCCATTAACCTTCACTACCATCGGATTATAGTTAAAAGTAAAGCTATAGCTACCCAGGGTGATGGGGGTTGGAGCGGCTACGGTAAGTATAACTGGAAAATCATCCCCCACTACCTGGGGCTCAGGTGGAGAGCTAACCTGGATGGATGCCTGTTCGCTTGCCTTCGCACAGACATTTATCGAAATCTTCTCCACCTCTATTACCGGAATAACCAGATTGCTAATATCGCTTAAATCAAAAACCTCAATAGTTATCGGGCTTGACCCTTCAGCTACACCTTTTAACTTAACCTTCGCTACACTCACTGTCCCGGTAGGAGAGGATATGGCTTCTGAGGCCGCAGTGAAATTAGTACTCCCGCTATCAAAGGTTGAATTATTGAAATCCGGGACTATGCTAAATTCAGGGATTGCCCCTCCCAAAATATCCTCAATCTTTACTCTATCCTTATCGTATTTCAGGGTAAAACCGTAGCTCCCCAGAGGGGTCTCCTCGAGTAATTCCACCAGCACCTCCAGAGTGAAAACATCACCTATCGAAATCATGCCACCTTGTGGTTGAAATATTATATTAGCGCCCAGCCTTCCGGTTGCGGTAAAAACTGTGGGAGAGTTTCTCAAGGAATCACCTTCTCCACCTATTCCAGTTACCTCGACCTTGTTTATCCCTGCCTCATCTCCTAAGGTTAAAACCCGGGAGGCCAGCCCATTACTCAGTGTTCTTTCAACCCAACTCTCCTTGCCTTTAAAACTTCCACCCCCTTCCACTACTTTAAAGGTCACCTCACATCCTTCTACTCCTTTTCCCTGCCCATCGGTAACCTTAATTACAAAAGGAGATTCCAGCTCGCCAGCCACCAGTCCTATTTGATTATTCCCGGAATACATCTCAATCGCAACTGGCGCCGAATGTTTGCTGCAGCTACTCAAGGCTATTGCTACTCCTAAGATCAAGAATGCTCCCCACCAGGAAGCTATTCTCTTTTCTCTCCTCTTAATTGCAAATAAACTAAATTTCATAGAAATACCCTTTCTAAACAAGTTAGTAGCTAATCAAAATAGATGCACTCGCGCCACCCTTCATCCCGAAGCAAATAACTAAAGATTCCCATTAAGGCACTGTCACCTCACCTAAAACAATATCCCTCGGAGTGATAGGTATTGGATTTTCATCGAAATCCCATACCTCAATTACCGAAATATTGAATAAACTTCTTCCCGATCTTACTGCCTGGAAGGTTAGACTACAAACAAAGACATCTCCTGTTGGTGAAGTAGAAGAGGAGTCGTTCATATCAATAAAGTGCACTTCTCCTATGCTGTTAGCATTGGCCGGGGGGTTGGAGAACGGGGCAATAAACTCCGGCTCATCACCGGCAGCAATGGAAACATATTGAACCACCGAAGGATTAAACCCGAGCAATAGCTCATAGCCTCCTAAAACCCTTGAACCGGTATTAATATGAACCTCCAGAACAATCTGCTCACCAATATTAATGCTCTCGGTCTCGGGAATCAGGCTGATGACCTTGGGTGATACATTGATTACTCCATTGCTAATATCTATCGGGCCTGGTAATGAAATCCCCCTCACCAGAACATTGTCCAACCGGGCAAAATCACCTACCACACCATTCAGACCAAACCTGATCATAAACCCAGGGTTGTCCTCCACCCCCTCATCAAACGCAGATAAATTCACCGTCCTCTGCACCCAAGCGATACTACTAGTCTCTACCCTCACCTGACTCCAGCTCCCCCCACCATTAGTGGAAATCTCAAAACTAAACTCCGAACCTGTAGTCACAGTAGTTGAGACCTGATACTCAATCTTGATGTCCTTATACCCAATAGTATTAATTCCCTTCCAGATCTGACCCATTTCGTCAAAATAGGCATTCCACAAACTTCCTGGATCAAGAGCATTAGTCCCACTTTCCACCGAGACCGTCCCTGCACTCGTCCAGCCCCCAACTATCAGACCCCCACTCTCAAAATCATCACCAAAAACCTCTACCGGACCAATCTCGAGGGGACTTGTCCCTGGCTCCAGCGCCCGAAAGGTCAGGATGCAGACATTGGCATCCCCGGTGGCCTCAGATGGCGTAGTATTAGTGCCGCCCAAGACCAAGAGTCCCGTGCTATTGGCGTCGGTAGTAGTAGTTAGACTCTCACAGGTGATCCCTGTAGCTGGTCCTGGATCAGAGCTGATAAACTCAACGATAGTATTGTCAAAACTCAGGGAGACCTGATAGGTCTTCAGGATACTGCTGGGCCCAGCGGGATCGGTATAAATATGAACTTCCTGATCGACAAACTCATCAACCGCCACTGATCCGGGGGTTGTCTGAATGATGGCGATGGCAGCTCCTCCTGCGGTCGGTGCAGTAGTGGATACTACTATGCTCACCTCGTCGAAGCCGGTATTATCATAATTATCCTGCACCGAGGCTCGTAAGGTCAGCGCACCCTCAGGTAGTGTAACCAGAGTAAAGGTCACACTCCCAGCAGAAACAAGAGCACTACCAAGCACCGGAGTAGTCCCGGCTACTGTCAGAGTCATCGTATTCCCATCCTCGGCATCGGTGCGAACTACCACATTGGTTTGCAGACCGGTTGTGGGTCCACTCAGATCGTCATAGTAATTAAAAGTATCTCCGCTTACCGGAATGATAAAAACTACATTCGGAGCGAATCCATCATAATAGATTTCAGAGACATTGA
>JAUWWP010000375.1 GCA_030616835.1 Deltaproteobacteria bacterium
AAGCTCTAACTCCTTGCCAATAAGCCAGCGTAACCTCTCATCGTTTAAGACCTCCCGCAGAGCGGTTAAACGTAGTTTCAGCTCATCGGAATCCAGCCCCTCACCTTTACCCAAAGGTCCTAATTCCTTAAGCTTCTCGGTAAATTGAGTTATAAAGGCTACTAACTTCTCATCCTCTTCAGAAGATACCCAGTCGTTAAAGAGTCGCTCGGGAAATATTCCTATTTGCTGTAAAAAACTACCGATTCTTTTCATTCTCTTTTCTGCATAGTAATTTCCGTTTTCATAGCGACACTCACCGAATCGACAACCCACCACCATCACCCCATCATTTCCCTGAATAAATGACTCCAAAATCATCGCCGGGTCAACCCTTCCGCTGCACATGACCCTTATCACCCGAATATTATCCAGGTATTGGTGCCGGGAGGCACCGGCCTGATCAGCCGCCGCATAACCGGCCCAATTACACAAAAATGCCAGGACCTTTGGTTCAAAATCTGCTGGGGTCATTTATCAACTCCATATTGGACTTAGCTTGCTACCGAAGCGGCAATCTGGGCGCTGATCTGTTCATCTTTAAAATGATGCATGGTAATTGCCTTCATTGGGCAGGCTGCACTACAGGTTCCGCATCCTTTACATAGGATCGGAAATACCCGGGACTTCATTCCTTTGTCGGTTTCAATAAGCCTGATTGCATTAAAACGGCAGATAGATTCACACAGACCGCAGGCAATACAGAGCTCCTCATCCACATGAGAAACTATCGGTTCGGTCTCCACCTCTGCTTGCTTAAAGATTTGGGCAGCTTGGGCGGCGACCCGGTATCCCTGGGATATGCTCTCCCCTACATCGGCTGGCCAGTGGGCACAACCACAGATAAATATCCCTTCCGGGGTATAATTTACTGGTCGTAATTTTATCAAGGGATCGGAAATGAATCCATACTCGTCGATCGGTTTTCGGAGTAGGGTAGAGAGCTCTTTTGACCCCGGAGGAGCAACCAAAGGGGTAGAGAGCACGGTAAGATCGCTCGCCAGGGCTATCTTCTGTCCGGAGAGTTGGTCATTAACCTCCACCGATTTGTCCTCAACCTCAGGAGGTTGGGAAGGAAGGTACTGATAGAACTTCACCCCCAGCTCTTTTATCTTCTTAATATCCTTTTCCCTTAAGGCACCGGACATCTGAAGGTCTCTAAACACAAGATGGACATCGGTAGCAGGATACTTTTCCTTGATAATCCCGGCATTTTTAAGGGCGGTGAGGCAGCATATCCGGGAGCAATAGGGTCTATTCTCAGTTCTCGAGCCAACGCACTGGATCATAACGATGTCTTTCGCCTTAAGCTTTTTCCCATCTCGTAAAACCTGCTCAAATTCAAACTGGGTGATTACATTCTTTCCATTGTAGTCAAATAGGCCCTCCGGAGAGAATACCTCTGCTCCGGTAGCAATAATGATAACACCCGCAGGGAGAGTTGATGTGGTGCCATCCCTGCTGACACTCACTTGATAATTGCCGATATAGCCCTCAACCCCGATTACCGTAGTATTGGTCAGTAGCTCAATATTGGGATTTTTTTCTACCTCGCTCGTCTGTCCGGCCAGAAAGTCACTTGCCTTCTGCATTAAGGGATAGAGCTGATAAAGGCCATTCAGCAGCCCTCCGACCCTGCTCTCCTTTTCCACCAGCTTAACCGGGTAATTAAGCCTTGCCAGGCTTAAAGCGGCGGCCATTCCGGCCACCCCTGCCCCAATGACTACTGCGGCTGGATTTACCTCAGCCTTGACCTCTGCCTGAGGCTCGAGCAGAGAAGCCCGGGCAACCCCCATCCTAATGAGATCCTTCGCCTTTCTGGTAGCCTTCTCGGGTACCTCCCCATGAACCCAAGAACACTGATCCCTTATATTTACCATCTCTACCAGGAATTTATTCAATCCCGCCTCCTCACCAATCCCACGAAACAGATGCTCATGGGTCCGGGGTGTACAGGCAGCAATAACTACCCGATTCAGTCCCTCTCTGGCAATTGCCTCCCGGATATCTCGTAACCCCTTCCGATAACAGGCGTAGCGGCTCCTTCCCACAAAACTTACTGCGGGAAGAGATTTAGCATATTCCTCAATTTTCCCAATATCTATGGTTCCGGCGATATTCTGGCCGCACTCACAGATAAAAACCCCAATTCTGAGATCCTCTTCCAATCTTAACTCCCAAAACTATCAAGTAAGAAGCTTTTGACAGTCCTGATGAAATTCAGGGGCAAAATGGTAGCCCCCGCAGATCTTACACTTTCTCTTATCCAGCTCCTCCCGCCAATTGTGGACTACGGTAGTCTTATCAACCTCATCGATGCTTATCGCGCCGGTGGGGCAAACATAGACACAGGTTCCGCAGCCGATACAGGCATCGGAGGCCACCAAAAAAGGAGCCTTAATTTCACTCCCGGCTCCCCGATTAACAAAGCTAATGGCACTAACCCCAACAATCTCCTCACAGGCACGCACACAGAGTCCGCAGAGAATACAGTCACTCTCTTCTAACCTGAACCTGGGCTTATCAACCCCCATCTGCCTGGCTAACTCCTGGATTTTCTTCACATTTGGTGAGCGGGCTAAAAGGAGCTCTAAGATCACCCGGCGGGCCTTCAGAACCTTCTCCGAGTTAGTGGTAACCACTAATTTATCTTCTGCCGGATACATACAGGAGGCAGCTAACTGGCTTCGATTACCCCTGGTTATTTCCACAATACAGACACGGCATGCCCCATAGGGGCTGAGGGCTTCGTGGTAGCAAAGAGTGGGGATCTCAATCCCCATTTCCCGGGCAGCCTCCAGTATCGTAATCTCCTCTTCGGTCTGATATTGTTGACCATCAATCGTTAGACTTACCATAAATTTCTTTCCCTTTAGGCCCCTAAATCACAGCGCAGGCATCGCCTTGCCTCCCTCACTGCCTCCTCTTCGCTAAAGCCCAACTCGACTTCCTCAAAGCTCCGGACCCTTTTTTCAATCGGAAGTGCAGGCATCTTCGCTCGTTTGACCCCTTCCGTTTCTTCAGCAATTTCAATAGTCTCGACCAGCATCCTTGGTCTTGGCCTCTTATATCTCCGGTATTCCTTCTCGCCTCGGAGATAGTTATCGATGGAAACCGCTGCTCTCTGCCCGGCAGCAATTGCCTCAATCACCGTTGCCGGGCCGGATACCGCATCTCCCCCAGCGAAGACTCCGGGAAGAGTAGTCTCCAGGGTCTGGTCATTGACAACCAAGAGGTTCCACTTTGAGATCTCCAGCCTATTATCCGAAGGGAGGAAAGATAGGTCCGGTTCCTGACCAATTGCCGGAATGATTACGTCGGCATCAA
>JAUWWP010000393.1 GCA_030616835.1 Deltaproteobacteria bacterium
ATCTGATGATTGATATTGACCATTTCAAGAGATTTAATGATACCTACGGACATCAGATAGGTGATAAGCTCCTGGCCCGATTGGCCCTGTTGCTGAAAAAAGGGCTGAGGAAGCATGACACCGTGGCCCGCTATGGGGGAGAGGAGTTTGCCTTGCTGCTTCCGGAGACTAACCTGAATGGAGCGGCAATCGTTGCCCAAAGGTACCGGACGCAGGTGGAGGAGAAAAACTTTGGCTCTTCCCGGAAGCCATTAAGAACTGCTATCAGTATTGGAGTTTCCTGCTATCCTGAGGCAGTGATGGAGAGTGCTGAGGATCTTATCCGGCATGCGGATGAAGCTCTTTATCGGGCCAAGCAAAGCGGAAGAAACCGGGTGGAGCTGGCAACCTGAAGTCCTACTTATTACCCCTTTTTTTCTTTCTCCAGCTATCCAACCTTTCCTTGATTGATTTTTCATAGCCATTCGGGGTTGGATAGTAATAGGTTCTTTCCTTTAATTTCTCCGGCAGATAGTTCTCCTTCACAAAATGCCCTTCGTAATTATGAGGATACCGGTAACCTTCCCCGTAGCCCAATTCTCTCATCAATTTAGTCGGGGCATTTCTGAGCCGGAGGGGAACCGGGAGAGCCCCTGAGCCTTTCACATCCTCCTTCGCTTTTAGGTAAGCTAAGTAAGAGGCATTGCTCTTGGGAGCAGTGGCAAGATAGGTGGCTGCCTGGGCCAGGGGGATCCATCCTTCGGGAAGACCAACGAAGTCGAAGGCCTGCATGGCAGAGATAGCGATCTGGATTGCCTGGGGATCCGCATTTCCCACATCCTCCGAGGAGAATATTACCATTCGGCGGGCAAGGAAAAGGGGGTCCTCACCGGCCTCCAGCATTCTTGCCATCCAGTAAAGGGCGGCGTCGGGGTCACTTCCCCGCAGGCTCTTGATAAAAGCCGAGATAAGATTGTAATGCTCCTCACCTCCTTTATCATAAAGGAGAAGTTTCTTCTGCATGGCTTCTTCCGCTGCTCGCAGGGTTACCCTTCTTTTTCCTTTTTTGTTAGGTTTGGTGGTAGCAGCAGCTATCTCCAAGGCATTTAAGGCAACCCGGGCATCACCCTGGGAGCAGTGACTGATAAACTCCAGGGCCTTCCCTTCCAGCTCGACCTCAAGCCCGCCCAAACCTCGCTCTCTATCCTTTAGTGCCCTCTGAAGAATAATCTGGGTTTCCTCCTGGCTTAATGCCTCCAGAACCAGCACCTGGCAGCGGGAAAGCAGGGGCGAGATGAGTTCGAAGGATGGGTTTTCCGTAGTGGCACCGATAAGAGTCACTACCCCTTTCTCTACCTGAGGGAGAAAGGCGTCCTGCTGGGCCTTGTTAAAGCGGTGAATCTCATCAACAAAGAGTATCGTCTTTCGGCGGTAAAACTTTCGCTGATCTAAGGCCTCCTTGATTACTCCCCGGATTTCCTTCACCCCGGAGAGCACTGCCGAAAAGGAAACAAAGTGGGAGTTGGTAATGCCTGCAATGATTCGGGCCAGGGTGGTTTTTCCCGAGCCCGGGGGGCCCCAGAGAATGAGGGAGGGGATCTCGCCAGATTCGATGATCTTCCGAAAGATCTTCCCCTTTCCCAAAATTTTCTCCTGGCCGACAAATTCTTCCAGAGTCCTCGGCCGCATTCGGTCAGCAATTGGAGCAGTTTGCTGAATGGTTTCTTTTAATTTATGATCGAATAGATCCATATGGAAGCTCTTAACATAGTAGGGAATAAAAGTCAATTGAACCTTCTCCTCTTATTTAAAAATGAAAAATGGGCAAAGTGCAAAAGCCTACTTCGCCGTAATTCAGCCTTCGCAGCCGCTATGGTTCAGCCTTCGTAGCAACTTCGGCGAAGTAGGCCGAAGTAGGCTGGCTACGAAGGCTGAATGAAAAATAATGATTGATTATTGGGATTTGGGATTTTGTCATTGGGATTTGAGTAATAAGGCAATTTCGCTGTTACGAGGGCAGGTATACATGCAGAGTATAGAGCTCCGTTAGAATACACTCTAAAGGAATAAAGAAACACGGGCATGATATTCAAAATATTATTCGCTTTTTCAAAGGGGGTATAATGCCCAGTGTGAAAATCTAACGGGGTTTACCCCAAATTAACACAGTCTTTCAAGGTTTGCGGGGCATTGTTTAGGGGAAAGGCAAAAATTCACCCCAGAAAAGGGTTGTAAAATCCCCCTAAATCCCCCCTACCCCGATGTCCATCGGGGGGTAAGCCCCGTAAAGAAGTCTTATAAGTTTAAGGAACATCCTTAAATATTATGAGATTAATTTATATTCAAGGGGATTTCTACGGGGTAAGGGGGGATTTGATCCGAAAATAAGTTTTCATCTTTCGCGGTGCCCGGAAAGGGCATGAGAATTTGGGCAATCCGCCTGAGGCGGATTGAATACCGGGGCTCGTTCATCCTTCGTCCCGATGGACATCGGGACTGCGGAGAATGTAAAAGCCCCGGCTATCCTGCCTGCCTGTTCGTCGCCTGACTGCGAGCGTTCTCGCTCAGGCAGGCACGCAGACAGGTGTAGGGAACTTGCAGAATTTTCGGGGAAACTCCACCTCAGAACACTCTGTCAGAAACTTATTATTTCCAAAAACTTGTTATTTTTTATCTTGACAAATATATCTCTATTTAATATATTAATAGTGGGGTTTTAATCTTGGCCGAATCCTTACCACGACAAGCTCAAGCTCTTTATTCCGACTTTCATATTCTTTCTCCATACTCCAAGGCAAACCATCACCCCCCCAAAAATTCACACATAAGTACCTCCTCTTTTTTAGGCTAAATGAATAGGGGAGAGAAAAGGGATATAGATTATCCAATATTTAATCCCGCCAAAGGCGGGCAAGCCCGAATTATGAAATGTGATCTAAATCACAGATAAGATCTAAAAAACATGGTATAAGTAGCCTAAGGTCTTAGAGAAAGATTCGTAAAATTAGTGAAATTCGTGGTTTAAAAAATATCTTTATATGAGATTAATTAATACCATGCATTTCCTTACCAAACCATTACCGAGATCCCCCTTAATCCTGAACTTAGTATTAACTATCCTCCACTTTGCTTTATCCCCCGGGGCGAATGCCGGCGATCTGATTTATGGCGATGCAAACCTGGATGGTGTGGTTGATGGAGCCGATGCCGCGCTG
>JAUWWP010000356.1 GCA_030616835.1 Deltaproteobacteria bacterium
CACCAAATTAACATGCTCCTGCAAAGAGAGGAACACTTTAATTACTTTTTACAAAAGTAATATACTTTGCTCAATTCTTCAAATATTTGGCTCTTGAGGTGCCTTCAGACAGGCTTCTATTAGTAAGAAATCCAGGTTTAATGGTATATAATTCGATGGTGTAATATCTTGTTTTTTTTCTAACCGGTCAGCACTTCATGTTCACCTTCCATAACCACGGGTCAGGTCAGTTGAATGAACATAGAAAATATTTTTTACAGGTTCCTCTTGACATTCACTACTCACTGAATAAATAATTCAATATGGTTTTAGAGTCATCTTCTAATCTCAGGGGAGCTTACCAAAAAAGGGAGATAATAATAATTACGGTTGTTCTGCTATTTTATTGATCGGGAAACGATATGACTAATCGCGCCTTTAGCTGCAAGTCACCGGTTTCGCTGATTCTGCTGGTTTATATTCTCATAGCCTTCAATATCTC
This sequence comes from Deltaproteobacteria bacterium, assembly GCA_030616835.1. GTDB lineage: Bacteria > Desulfobacterota. The sequence goes on from JAUWWP010000356.1 coordinate 482, forward strand.
TAAAGCTTATCCAGCTGATCTCCGAACCGAGATCATCCAGGGAATCAAGCTGATCACTATCCCCGCCGGCACCTTTGTGATGGGCACCAAGGATACAGATCACGACTGGTTCAGTCATTCCAGACCGGTGCGCGAGGTCAGGCTGGACAGCTTCCAGTTGAGTGTTTGTGAGATAACCCAGGCGCAGTTTGAGAAAGTGACGGGATATAACCCATCATTGATGAAAGGTGACGACAGCCGTCCTGTGGATCAGGTGAGCTGGTTCGATGCTGCGGCTTTCTGCAACAAGCTGAGTGAGCTGGCCGGGCTGATGCCCTGTTACGACATTCGCAACCGGACTTGCATATTCTCCAGAAACGGTTTCAGGCTGCCGACCGAGGCCGAATGGGAATACGCCTGCCGGGCAGGTACAAACACGAAATATTACACAGGAAACGATGAAGGCAGCCTGGATCGGGCGAGCTGGTATCGTACAAACAGCGAGGGTACCACACACTCAGTGGGGCAGAAAGACCCGAATGCCTGGGGTTTATTCGACATGCACGGTAATGTCTGGGAATGGTGCAACGATTGGCAAGGCAATTACAAGAACTGCACAAAAGAAAATCCCAGAGGCCCTAACTGGGGTTATTCCAGAGTATTACGGGGAGGGGGCTGGCATTACCCAGCGGTCGGATGCCGCTCAACCTATCGCCATAGGGCAAAGCCGGAATACAGGCTGAGTACTGTAGGTTTCAGGATAGCGAGAAGTTTCAACAAGCCATCTGGAATTTTCAGGAAAAGGCCCTCCGCACCAGGCCGGACAGATTAAAGCCCATTCAGTTTATTCCTCCTCCCCAGATTTCTTCCAGCTTATCTCCTTTAAGCCATCCACTGCGACCACTCGGCAGGCTGACCAGTACCCATCCGCTCCGTTCCTGGCGTACGCGGAGAAGCGTTCCCTCGGGCAGTAAGAGCACTCTGGTGTTGTCCTCGCCCGGGCCGCTGCGTGCCTCTGCATTGGCCTCGACCACCACTGCCTCGCGAACAAAATTGTTCCGGTAAATATGAATTCCTAACAGGACGCTGTTTAACAGGAGAAAAACAAGACCGGCCCCGGCAGCGGCAAGGGCTGTTTTTCGCAAGGTACCTGACAGGCCAATTGCCAGAAATGTCGCGCCAGCGGTAAAAATAAACAGGAAAACAAGCTGCATTACAGCAAGTTCGGTTTCGGTCAGCAGAAACAGCCAGCGGATCAGGAAACTGAATAACAGGTTTTCCTCCCCGATTTCCTCCTCGCTTTCGGACTTTGTTAACGCCTCGACAAACTTGAGGTTGGCCTTTATATCCTCGTCCCGGGGTTGGAGGCGTGCAGCACGATGGAAATTAACCACTGCACCGCCCAGGCGGCCTGCCTTGAGTGCGGCACACCCGAGATTATAGTAGAGATCAGCGCTCGGCCCGACAATGCCGAGTAGCTCCTCATACCGGCCGATTGCCTTTTCGTACTCTCCCTGGCTGTAGAACTCGTTGGCCTGGCGAAATTTATTCTCCAGAGTTGTTCCTTCTATCGGTTCCGCCGACAGGACGGCAAATCCCATTATCAGCAGACTAAGGCTGAGAAGGATAGAGCCCTTAATTTTTCTTTCAGCATTCAACAGAAATTAGTGTCCTGTCCTGTAAATAGATAAACAATAAAGAGAATATTTTTCCAAGTATTGAAGTGTTGCTATCTTAAATCCCCCCCCGACCCCCCTTTGCCAAAGGGGGGAATTAATGTATTGTCATTGGCGAATTTGAAATGGCTGTGGATTGCAAACAAAACCCTCCCCCTTTCTTAAAGGGGGACTGAGGCAGTAATGTCCGGTTAGGTTTTTGCAGGGGGAGCAAATTATTCCAAGTTTTTACATAACAATGCATTGAGGTAATTGTTTCCTTGACATTTCAATAAAAGGTCTAACGGCAAATTTTCGTATAACCCTTTAACTGTAAAGGAGATACGAAAATGCCAAGGCCTTATAAAAGATTCTACAAAAGTAATATACCCAAAACATTCACCAGGATTTTCAAACCAGCATTTGTATTAATACCTCAACTTCCGGAGCTTGAGGCCAGAGGATACAGACCCTTGCAGATGACCTTTGAAGATCAACTTAAGGCTTTGGTTTACTTTCACCTTGAGGAGCACAAGTCTGGTCGCCATTTATTGCAAGACCTTGATGAGAATAATTTTGCTCGTGCAGTAGTAGCTCCGAAAGCCGGCATTAAAAAGAGCAGCTTTTTCGAGGCCATTAATACAAGAGGTCTTGAACAGCTAATTATCCTGTTCGAGAAACTCCAAACCAAGGCAGCAAAGATAATACCAAAGAGGTATAGTCATCTTGGAGACATTGTAGCTATTGATGGCTCTGTAATTGAGGCTGTCCCTTCTATGCTTTGGGCTGACTATAGCGAAAGTCAAAAGAAAGCCAAGGTACATTTGGGATTCGACATTAACCGCAGCATCCCAAGGAAGATTAACTTAACCGATTGTAAAGTTGATGAACGCCCGTTTGCAAGCCAATTATTTAAAAAAGGTCAAACTGGTGTTATGGACCGTAACTACCAGAAATACAGTAAGTTTGACCGCTGGCAAGAAGAAGGAAAACACTTTGTCTGCCGGATCAGATCCGATGCTAAGAAAACCATTTTAAAGGTAAATGAGATCAAGCCAGATAGCATTGTCTTTTATGATGCCATTGTCTTGCTTGGCATTGAAAAAGTTAATCAGACCAAAAAGAAAGTCCGTGTGGTTGCCTACCGTGTTAAAGGTATTGAATACTGGATTGCCACAGATCGCTTCGATCTTTCAGCAGAGAATGTGGCAAATATTTACAAACTCCGATGGGACATAGAATCCTTCTTTGCCTGGTGGAAACGCCACCTGAAGGTCTATCCTTTTATCGCAAGAAGCAAATATGGCTTAATGGTGCAAATACTTGCTGGACTTATAACTTATCTCCTGCTGGCTATTTACTGCCACGAAGAGTATAACGAAAAGGTCAGCATTAAAAGAGTTCGTGAATTAAGAA
>JAUWWP010000540.1 GCA_030616835.1 Deltaproteobacteria bacterium
ATCATATAATCTCTTTTCTGTCAAGGGGCGTGGAACCGTATCATCATCCGCAAATCCTCGCCTTGCAAAGTAACCCTCAACCCCAGTAGTATCTGGCCCTCTTACCTCAACTCTAAATACAATATTATGGCCGCCCGCAGATACGCCCTCTATAGGTCTGCGGAAAAGTAGATTTGATTCTCCGATTATCTCTGCCTCTCTTCTTGTGATAGGCATAGCGTCAAGCTCTTTCAGTCTTTGAACAACTCCGCTGCTCACCTCTTCAAGTTGTCTAAGAATTTCATTCCTACTGTAATACTCCCACCACCTGAAGTCTTTATCGGCCTCGTTAATTGCTTCTTGAACAGGCGACTTAGTTGAGGTTGGATTAGATAAATGGGTGCCCCGATGAGTGGCTTGGGATGCTTTAAGCTCCTTCAGTTTAGTATTCAGCGGTATTTTTGCTTTCTCAAAGGTATTTTCAAGTTCTTCTACCAATGAGCGATTGTTTATATCATATAAATCATCTAATACATCTTGGATAGTAGCATTTTGTGGGATAATCGTAGTATCTTTGACATTCTGTTTTTTTAATGCCTCATCCTTCATTTCTGCCAAATTTTTAGTTATCCATCCCATCCCTCGTTGATCTGGATATGCCCTATTATAGATTTCTGCATAGTCAAAACCTAAAAGCTTGGTCATTTTTTGAGCAACATAATGAATGTTCGCATCTGTGCTTCCATCACAGCCATAGCCAACAACAAATGGTCTTACTGTTTTTGACCCTGAGACATAAGGATGTGGAACTTCTTTGAGCTGAGGCTTAATGTAATCTAAAAATTCGCCCTTATTTTTGAATTCTCGTAAGCTCTTAAATTCTCTCGTTTCAAACGCAACCAACGGCTCAAGCTGTTTGGGGATAGGCTTGGCTGTAACTGGCCTTATCGGCTTTGTTGGGATAACATCGCCACCAATCTCAATTGGCTTTCCTGTTTTTACATCAAAAATATCATTGGCAAATAGCTCCTCGAAAACTTCAAATGTTCCTTTGAAATCTTTGCTTCTAATTGCCACACCATAAGCATTCCGCTGCTCCTCACCACTCATAAACTTAAAGGCCTCGGCGTTCTTATTTGCATATTCCAACTTTGCAGGAATGTCTACCCCCTCTCTCATAACAACGGCATTCGCTTCCTGTTTAGATATAACTGGTATCCCATACTTCTTAGCCATAGCAACTGATGGCTCAACCTCTTTGGACATCGGATTCGATGGATGAGCACCTCCATGCACTGGGTGCTCATATATTCCCCAGGTAACACCGTAAATAAGGTCTTTATCCGGTGTCTCCACAAAGCCCCCTTTAATTAGCTTGTATCCCCTCTCCTTTGCCTTTTCTTTGAGGGTCCTGGGAGTTAGGTCGCTCGCATAATCCAGCTTTCCCTGCACTGAACCCGACTCGCTGAATCCCGTGCCGGCATAGCATTGATTACACCATCCCTCAATATAGAGTTTCCTTCCATCGGGCAGGTCGACCCAGTAGTTTATCTGAGCTGGGTCATTGACATCCGGAACCTCCTCGATATGGCGTTTTAGATCTGCCGGGAGCTCTGTCATCTAATATTCCCCCAGAATACTACCAACATAGTATTTATGGCACTTTTCTTGAAGTCATTGGTGTGGGATAGTTCTCATCAAATGTGATCCCCGGTTTTCGGCAACGGACACACTCAATAGCCTTTTTTACAGGATTAGGCTTCAGGAGCCCAACAGGGTTCATTCTCCAAGTATAGGTGGCGCCGCAGTAGATGCACATTGAGGTTCTGAAGGACCAGGG
>JAUWWP010000233.1 GCA_030616835.1 Deltaproteobacteria bacterium
AATGGAAAAGCCCCGCCTCTCCCTATTTCAATAAATTATCCCATAAATACACAAATTGATCATTTTAATCTCACCATTTATGGTTGCTTCTTAATCAAAAAATTCTCCATAACCAGACAATCCATCTCCGTCTTCAGAAAACACTGATAGGCATCTTCCGGGCTGCAGACAATAGGCTCACCCCGGACATTGAAGGAGGTATTAATGATTAGAGGAACCCCGGTAATATCCTTAAACCTCTGGATCAGGTCATAATAGAGACTATTTTCTTCCCTGCTAACCGTCTGAATCCGGGCGGTCCCGTCAACATGGGTCACTGCCGGGATAATCTTCCTTTTGTCCTCTCGCACTCTGGCCACCAGAAGCATAAATGGACTGGGGCAGTCAAGTTCAAAATACTCTTTTGCCTCCTCCAAGATCACGCTGGGAGCATAGGGGCGGAAGGACTCCCGATGCTTTACTTTTTCATTTAGAATATCCTTCATCTTTGGATTGCGTGGATCAGCCAGGATGCTCCGGGCTCCCAAGGCCCGTGGTCCAAACTCCATTCTCCCCTGAAACCAGCCCACAATCTTGCCCCGGGAGAGCAGTTCAGCAACCTCTTCAATTAGCTCGCTTGTCGAATAAATCTGGAAGGTAGCCCCCTTCCCCTGTAGAAACTCCCTTACCTCGTCAGTAGAATAAGAGGGTCCCAGGTAAGCATCCTTCATTATATACTTTCGACCATTTTTTAATAAACTCGAGTAGATATAGGCTGCCACTCCGATGGAGGTTCCATCATCCCCGGCTCCCGGCTGAATGAAGATCTCTTCAAAGGGCGTCTCTGCCAGAATCCTGCCGTTGGCCACACTGTTCAAACCCACCCCGCCGGCGATGCACAGCCTTCTCATCCTGGTAGTCTGATAAAGATGCTTTGAGATTTTAATCACAGATTCCTCTAAAATCGTTTGCAGGGTTGCTGCTAGGTCGACATCCCTCTGAGTAATCTCCGTCTCCGGCGATCTGGGCTCCCCGAATAATTCCCTGAACCTCCGGTTAAACATTTCCAGGCGATAATGATAAGCAAAATAAGATAGGTCCAGACGAAAGCTTCCATCTTCTTTGATCTCGATAAGTTTCCTAAACTTATCGTAATACTTGGGCTTTCCGTAGGCCGCCAGACCCATCACCTTCCCCTCGCCATTATTAACTTTGAAGCCAAGGTAGGCAGTAACTGCACTGTAGAGAAGACCCAGTGAGTGAGGGAAGTGGATCTCCTTGATCAATTTGACCTCCGAGTCACTTCCGTAGCCACAAGCAGTAGTTGCCCACTCCCCGGTTCCATCCACGGTAAGGATTGCCGCCTCTTTAAAAGGAGAGACCAGGAAGGCACTGGCAGCGTGGGCCAGATGATGCTCAACAAATAGGACTTCCCCGGAAAATTTTAGTTCCTTCTGAATTATTGACTTTATCCAGAGCTTCTGGCGTAACCACAAAGGAATGGCGTAGAGAAAAGAACGAAAGGAGTAAGGAAAGGTGTGGATATGAGAAAGGAGAATCCTTTCAAATTTCAGCAATGGCTTCTCATAAAAGCCCACATAATCTAACTGGTCAGCAGTTATTCCGGCACAATCCAGACAGAATTTAACGGCGTGGCAAGGAAAATCAAGGCAGTGCTTCTGCCGGGCAAACCTTTCCTCGGCGACAGCCGCCACAATCACTCCATCCTTGAGCAGAGCGGCAGCCGCATCATGATAAAAGCAGGAGATTCCCAGAATATACATTTTCTTCGACAGGCCCCTCGAGAGCCTACTTTGCCGTAGTAGCTACGAAGGCTGAACGGCTAGCCGATTTCCTGAGGATCGAAGCGTCACGAAAGGCGTCTCGAGGCTATGTCCTGAGCTCGTCGAAGGGGATCATCGGCCAGCCTCCTCAGGACATGGCTCAGGACAGGCAGGCAAGCAACGAATTTTCAAAATTGCCGATAGAAGCTTTCCAGCTCAGGTTTCTTCTTTTCTCGCTTGATCCAAAAGGAATTAGCTTTTATGGTCTCCGAAGTCAGTAGATCCTTCCTGAATAATCTCACCAATAACCAGATAGGCCCGAGCAGTAAAATATATACCAGTGACAGGATAATCATATTCTGAATGCTCGCAAACCTTTGCGCAAGCCGCTTCCATCCTTGGTAAATATGTTTAAATACATTTCCCATAATATTTACTTCATTCTCTTCAAAATCGTTATTTTATCACTTGTAAATTCCGGGGCTCGAGAAGAGTAAAATCCTTCGAGAAAATACCTTCCTTCAAATGTCTTTACCACTGTGTAGCCTAATTCACCTGATAAAAGAGCTTTTAGAGTATCGGCGGGGAGTTCCCTATTTACCCAGAGAAATTTTGAAAAATAACGCCGGCCGATCAGAATATAATCTGGATCTTTATCAATTAAAAAATCCCCTGATAGTTCAGGTGGGGACCCGGGAGGGGTTACAATGATAAAATTAGATTCGTCCAGCCCAGCCAAAGTTAGGAAATAGGCAACCTTGCTTTGGTGAGGGATATTGTTTTTAATCCATTCCTCAGCGTCATGATAAGTTAATAGATCACATTTGCTCCTGGAAACTGAAAGCGCGGAAAAGGCTATTGCCAAAAATAAGCCCGAGTATCCCATAAGCCTAATAATCTTTACTTTATTTATCAACAATTTATTTATAAAGATTGATCCTAAAAGACAGATAAAAGGTATCATTGTTGAATGCTCGTGTTCAAATGAAGTATTCCCGATACTGCCGGCAAAAATAAAAAAACTAACCGGAAATGAAAGCAGCAGTATTGCTTTCTTTCTATCTTTTATCCCTAAGTAAAGGATGCCACCGAGTGAGAAAATCATGAGAGGAATCCCGATCATTCGGGGATAGGTTAAAAAAAGTTGGTAAAGGAATCTCCAGTGTAACCAGTCTTCCGAAGATAACCGGTAACCCGAGCCAACTTGACCACGATGATATTCCACCGTTAAATGAGAAATAGCCGTTTTAAAATCGAGGATAACATAAGGGGAAGTAATAAAGAAGATGACAACCGATGAAAACAGTAATAGAATTATTTTTCGATCCTTAAGTGCCAAAAAAAACTTCTCCTTCCCACGCAATTTATAGAGAAGGTGAGCAATTATGGCGGGAATCAAGGGGAAAAAATTATATTTGGTTGCGGTTGCCATGCCGGAGATGATACCACAGTAAAGATAATCTCTCCATTGTCCTCTTTGCATTATCTTTACCGCAAATAGAAATGAAAGGGATACCCAGAAAATGACAGCAGCATCAGTTTTCAACAATTGAGATAAATATATGTGTAAAGAGTTAAGCGAGATAAATAAGGCGGCCATTAAACCGACCTTTTTATTAAATAATTCCTTACCGATTAAATAAACAACAATTGTCGTAGCGCAACCAAATAGAACTGAGGCGGATCTGCCAAGTAGAAGTAAGCTGCTATTCTCGATCCCCGGACAAATCACCTGAGCTAAAAAAATCAGGAATGACATTAAATAAATATGAAATGACGGATACAGAAAAAAATGAGGGTTCAGGTCTCCGGTTAATACGATGCGTTTCGCCGGACCTCCTAAAACCAGCTCATCCCATGTAATGAAGTATTCAATTAAGTAATCGATTGTGCGGGTTCGTAAAATCAAAGCAAAGATTAAAATCAAAATCAGAAAAGTCTCTTCCCTTCTGACAGAAAGGAAATTCATATACCTATTGAACTTCATCTGTTAACTACTTTAGAATAAACCCGGTTAATCTCCTCTATCATACCTTTAATAGTAAAATTATCTTTCACAATCTTAAGTCCGTTTTCGATTAGTCTCTTTCTAATCTTTTCATCTTTCAAGGATAAACCCACCATTTGGGCTAATTCCCTGAAATCTCCCCGTTTAAATAGCAGACCATTTTCACCATTAGTAATTATCTCCGGAATACCCCCCACCTTTGAGGCTACTACGGGGGTGCCGGCAGCCATAGCCTCGATGATGCTGATTCCAAATGCCTCGACCTTTGAAGGAAGAACAAGAATCCTGGTCTTTCGGTAGTATTTAATGAGCTGGTCTCGGGTAAGACCATCGGTAAATTCAACCGGTAAGTTAACACTAAGGAGCTTCGCCAGCATTCGTGAATGCCAGAACTCCTTCCCGACAATTACCAACCTGGCTATGGGCAATTCCTTTAAGATCAGGGGCATTGCTCGAAAAATCGTGAGTATCCCTTTTCGGAAATAATCCCTCCCGACAAACAGAATTATATCCTCACGATCATCTGCAGATTCGTCCTTCTTAAATACTTCAGGATCAATTCCATAATGAACCAAGAATTTTCGCGGATGCTCTATTTTCTCCAGAACGCACTTGCTGTGAGCAATTACCGCCGCTGCCCTCTTCAGGATTCTTTGATATTTTACCTTACGGTATTTTTGTAAGAAAAAACGTAAAGGAAGATCCGGACAGAAGAAGGGATGGAATTTTGTCCAATAATGATCGTGGATGTCAACGATCAGAGGACATCTCAATCGCTCAATTACTCCTACCGATAGATGTTTAATATCAAGGGCATGGGCAAGATCCCACCGCTCATCAAGATCAGCCGGAGAGCAATAAATTCTTATCTGATGGTGCTTCTCTATCTCCCCCAATAAAAGATCCTGATAAGTTCTTGAACCGGTTGAAGAATTTTCCTTTCCTTTTAAATATAAGATTTTCAAATTAAACGTTATGTTTTTCAATCACAATAAAGGATCGGAATGCTAATAACTTACCGAAAGGTTGCAATAATCTCTCAATAAATTTTGCTATACCAATTCCCCAACTCGGAATAAAAGATGGATATTCAAATCCTCCACTTAGTGGGTAGAAGAAAAATCCCATAAGTGATTTTTTGATCACTTTTAACTGGGGATACAATTCTCGAAACTTTTG
>JAUWWP010000481.1 GCA_030616835.1 Deltaproteobacteria bacterium
GCTTCTTGGCCGGATTACTTCTGAACTATCCCTTATACCATTGTGCTTTATTTGCTACCAAGGCCGCCGCTCTAAGCATTACCGGATACGGTAGGGAAAAACATCCTGACCGACAGTTTCTCAAAGATTTCGAAATAGAGCACCGCCTGGGAGGTGATCAAAAGACTCCTACGCATAACTAAACCTTACTTATAGTCAACGAATAAAATATAGATTTTTTACCCACAGGTGCTCTAATGTCAAATTCCAAAGCTCAAAGTTCAAATGAAAACCAAAGTTCAAATAACCAAACATATGATTTAGAAGAAAAAATCTTTTGGCATTTAGTCATTTGTTATTCATTTGTAATTTGGATTTTGACATTTGGATTTATTAGATAATGGCTTTTAACTTAGCTTGGTTTTCTACCAGCAGAGACGAAGCTGCCCGAGAGCTTCTGCAGGTGGTCGTGGACAGTATTGCCGAGGGCACGATCCCTGCCCGGGTCAGCTATGTATTTAGCAACCGGGAATCAGGTGAAGCCGAGGAAAGCGACGGGTTCTTTGAGCTGGTTAAAAACCTGGGTATTAGGCTAATCTGTTTTTCATCCAGCAATTTTGAAACCGCCCTGCGCCAGAAGGGCTGGGCTGACCCCAAAATAATGGAGGAGTGGAGGCTTAAGTATGATCGAGAGGTAATGAGCAGGACAACCCAGTACCCCTCCGACCTTATTGTATTGGCCGGTTACATGCTGATCGTCGGTAAGGAGATTTGTACCCAATATAATTTAGTTAATCTTCACCCGGCCGCTCCTGCCGGCCCGACAGGAACCTGGCAGGAGGTGATCTGGAAGTTGATCGAAAGAAGAGCAGATGAGACCGGGGTGATGATGCATCTGGTTACGGAAGAGTTAGATAAGGGGCCACCTATTACTTACTGCACCTTTCCTATTAGGGGCGCTGAATTTGATCCGCTCTGGGAAGAAATTGAGCTTAAACTAAAGTCTAAACCCTTAGCCCAGCTTATCAAGGAAGAGGGAGAGGGAAATCGACTTTTCTCGGTCATTCGTCAACAGGGGGTCAGGAGAGAGTTGCCTTTAATCATTCATACCTTAAAAGTATTTGCCGAAGACAAGATTAAGATAGAGAACAAGAAATTAGTTGATGAAAATGGGACTCAGATTAAGGAGTTCTGTTTAACTGAGCAAATAAACTCACACTTATCTATATACAACGACAAAGATAGTTGTGTATAGAGTAGTGTTGCAAATACAGGCAGATGGATAAATTCTAAGCACCAATAGGGTAAATTCTAAGCACTAATTTCTAAATTCTAAACAATTTCAAATGACCAAAAATCAAAATACAAAACATTCCTTACGAACCCCGCCACAAGCGGGACTCAAGAAAAGGTTTTGAACATTTGATATTAGGATTTTGAATTTATTTAGGATTTAGGGTTTGGGATTTAGGATTTATCAGCATAATGGTGAAAGTATTCGCAGATATTTAAAACGCTTAATATAAATAGGTAGTTACGGTTATAAGATGAGAGAATGTCAGTTTTGCACGGACTGCGAAGGGCCGGTATCAAAAAATGATAATGCCTTTGAGCTCTCCGGCCTTTTTATCCCTGACGGTAATGCATTCTTTAAGCTCATCAGCAAATATGACGATTTCCTGGCTGATATTGCAAAGAAGCCTGGTTATAAGGCAGGAGATACATTAAGATTAATCCTACCTTTTTTAAAAGCCTACGGGGCAACCAATCAAAAGATTACCCGGTATTCGGCCGAAACCATCCTTCTGGTGCCCGGGGCCAAAGAAACCCTGCAATATATTAGTAAAGAGATGCCTTCATTTCTTATCAGCACCAGCTATGAACCTTATATTCTCGCCCTGTGCAGTTACCTAAAGTTCCCGAAAGAACAGGCCTATTGCACTAAACTTGATCTTGATAAATATAACCTTGATGGGGAGGAGATAAACCGGCTAAAAGAAATCCGGGCAGAGATAGCGAAAATGCCTATGCTGGAGTGGGATTCATCTGCTTCATTAGTTAATGATTTATCAACAGAGGCAAGGGAGACGATCCGGAGACTGGATGGTATCTTCTGGGAGGAGATCTCAGGGATGAAGGCAGGGGAGATGCTGAGGGAAGTCAATCCGATTGGAGGAGTGGAGAAGGCCAACGCTATTGTTGACAGCCTGAAAAGAACCGGAAGGGAGCTTGGTAATGTTCTCTATGTAGGTGACAGCATTACCGATGTCCAGGCATTTACTCTGGTAAAAGAGAATGGGGGAGTGGCCATCTCCTTTAACGGCAATAGCTACGCCATCCGGGCTGCAGATATCGCCTGCATGTCTGCCAATACGGCTGTCATCTCAATTCTTGCCGATGCCTTTCTTAAAGGTGGCA
>JAUWWP010000090.1 GCA_030616835.1 Deltaproteobacteria bacterium
ATCATACGCAACTACTGTGAAATTAACAGATAATTTGTTTAGAAGAATACCGGTTGCAGTGAGGAGATTAACACTGGCCTCCCCGGTGACTTCCCCTTCAAGGGAGCCTAAAGTCAGCAGGGCCTGAGCTATCCCATCCGTATCGGTAACTCCACTGGGAGCGGAAAGTGAGCAGCCACCAGGCTGACCGACGATGGCAAAATCCACCACCACTCCCTCGACACTCAGTCCTCCGCGGGGAGGGGAAACATTATTGCTGAGAGTGACTGTTACCGGGGTGCTGGCATCCGTGCTGACCGATAATGGTGGCGGTCCGGCAAGCTCCACTGCCCAGCAGCCCGGGGGTACCCCCGGGTTCCTTGCCGGTAAAACAACCAGATCGCCATAAACCAAATACTTCTGGAGGACAAACACATCGGAAGCCGCTACCTTACAGTCATTCCCCGTGGCATCAGCATTCCCCGGACATTGAGCGACGCCGTTCACGCACTGCTGGACCAGCCCGGCATCGGCTCCATTAATTCCCCCGCTCAGATCAGCGTCACCGTATATCAAGTCACCAGCGTTCGCTTTTGGCGTAAAAATAAAAAGAGCCACCAGAAGAAAAGCAGTAGTTACCATCCCACCTTTCAATTTGGAACTCATTTTGCCCTCCCTCTACACATCTTAGGGGGTTAACCAATAGGAAATGATTCCCATGAATCCACTCCATAGACAAACAACTCTTTTATGAGCGCTTTTAAGGGGGGAATTTATAAGTTAATATTTCAATAATCTACCCTGTTTTCTATAACTATTAGCTCTCAAACACTTCATCTGTTATGGCCTCAGTCTGCATAAACCGTAACATCATCCACAAACCAGCCGGGCATGTCATTGGCGATCGGATCGCCGGTGTCAAAGTAGAACCTGATTTTCACTATATTGCCCACATAGGCAGAGATATCAATTGAGGTGTTAACCCAGCCGCCACTGCTGCCCGAAGGTGCAGACCCCCACACTCCCCGCAAGGGCGTCCAGGTAAGTCCTCCATCGATGGAGATATCCACCATGCAGAAATCAAATCCAGGCTCAGTTTCGTAGGATTCCCAGAAGGCGAGGGATGCGGAAGTTGAGGCACTCAGGAAAATGAACGGGCTGATCACCGCGGTGTTTATCTGGTTTCCGGTATCGTAATTGCCGGTTGCCTCTATTCCACACCACATACTTTGAGTGGGGCTGTAGAAGTTCCACCCAGCTATATGCCACAGATTATCTAATGCTCCTCCATAAAGCTCAGTAGTCCAGCCAGGAGCTCCGCTCTCGAAGTCGTTCGAGAACACTACGGACAAACAATTATCATCTACTACCTCGTCGCAGTCATTATCCTTGCCGTCACAAATCTCAGGCGCGCCGGGAAATACACTGTCATCCGTATCATCGCAGTCGTCTTCGCAGACCGTCACTCCATCGCCGTCCCCATCCGGTATCGAGCATCCCTCCTGTCGGATAAGCAGATCATACCAGTAACCAAATCCTCCTGAGCCACCTGGGCAACAAGAAGTGACCGCGATATAGTATATCCCTGATGTTGCAAAGGTGTAGGAGAAGTAAGAATCAAGGCCGCACCATCCGGTGTCCGGATCACAAGCATCGTCATTCATCATCAGTGGAGTACCTGAAGCATCATAAAGCTCCAGCCAGCAGTCCAAGAGAGAACCATATTCCTCGGCGTCACAGTCAAAGCTAATAGTTTGTCCCGCGCAGACATTAATTTCATAGAAATCATAGTCTCCCATAGGATTGACTTCACCACTGACAATTGAGCCGACCTCAGCAAGATTTGCGCTAAAAATGTCATCGTTTGGCTCTACCTCAAAGAAAAAGCCTCCTCCACAACCATCGTCAATAAGATAATTGCAGTTATTGTCCAGGCAGTCTCCGCACAATTCGGGCATACCCGGATTAATCATAGCATTCGTGTCATCACAGTCATCTATACAGCCCAGATACAGGTCACCGTCGTAATCAGAGCCGGGAAAGACATCGGGGTTTTCATCGTTGCAGTCCCCATCGCAGATAGTCCAGCTATCCCCGTCGGTATTAGGGCACTCCCCGATAAAGATGTCATCAATATACCAGCCTTCATGCTGCTCACACCAACTGCAATCCCAGCCCACCCGGAAGCGGACCCTGACCACCTGTCCGGCATAGGCAGAAAGATCAAAAATCTCCTGCTCCCAACCGTTGCTGTCATGAGAATAGGCATCATGAAAGGCCAGAGGGTTATTACACATGTCGTCGAGAGTGTATGGGTATCCATCGATTGGATAAATCTGGGTCCAGGTTATGCCGCCGTTATTAGAGATCTCTACAATCCCGCCATCAGCTTCAAAGGTAGGATCACCAAAACAGTCATCAAAGGAATACCAGGTCCAGAACGTCAACACAGGATTCGGGCCCGAGCTGAGGTCAAAATCCGGTGATTCCAGGGCCAGGTCCCCACACATCTGCTCCATCCCGCTGTACCAACTCTCACCCGGGCTGTGGTAACGGGCGGAGGTAGTAGTCCAACTGTCCACGATACCCGCACCGCAGGTATCACTGATCAGATAATGGGTCCAACCCGGCACCGTCTCCACCGTAATCCCCACACTGGCCGGGTCAGAAACATTACCACAGTTATCCGTGGAGGTGCACTCAATCGTATGGGCACCATTCAGTACCCCGCTCCAACAACCCGGAGCCATGATCGGATTCAGGCCATCAATATTACAGGTAACCGGCTCACCTCCATCTGAGCTGGCAAACACACACACCGTCGAGTTATCAATAATCTCCCCCTCTAAGGGTGATAAAATATTAACTACCGGTGCCACCGTATCTACCTCAAATGTCTCTCCCACCAGACCAGAACCAGTATTGCCACAGTTGTCAGTCACCCGACTAATCGCCATGTAAAAACCATCGGGTAAACCAATATAAAGATGCGGCGAGGGGAACCAAGTAAGACCTCCATCAATACTCACCTCACAGGTGGCAACCCCAGTGCCCACATCCGCACAGGTGGCCCCCACCAGCACGTTACCGTCCGTATCACACGGCAACGGAAACGGATCAACATCCACCGTGGGTAGTACATCATCATAGAAATAAGAACCAGCCAGGCTGCAGGTTTCACCCGCCGCAGTTGCTACGGTTACATTACTATGATCCCCACCCGGAGCCCCCACAAGGATAGAGGTATCATTCCACGAAATAAGGCTTGCGGTTATACCATCAAAGCTCACACTACCCGCAGCAGCCCCAAAGGTGGTACCGGTAACAGTCACCGCATCCCCGGGACATCCGGTAGCAGGCATGACACTGCTAACATGCAGGGAGGAGGTATTACGAACACCGTTACTGAATCGCTCTCGATATTACCGCAGTCATCCGTCCCTTGGGCGGCAATAAATATCAATGGAACAGCAACCCCCGTCAGAACCACCGACCAGTTACTCCCTGCATCCACCGGGGATGACTCACTATGCACCTGATTAGAAGTAATCGTTACCGTGGTGATATCCGTATCCGCAGTCCCGGTAACCGTTACATCACCGGCAATCACGATCTCTCCATCTACCGGAGAGTTGATACCCACCATCGCTACCGTATCTACCGCATAATTCCTGATCGTTTCTTCCCCCGGGTTACCACAGGCATCACACGCAATACACCGCAGGGTCATATCGGAGTCTATTGTCACCGGGGCAGCCGGTGAGGAACAATCAGGTGCACTCCCATCAGTCGTGCAATGCTCAATCCCACCTTCAGAAGCCAGGGCGCTGGTGTGGTGGAATCCTAAGGCAATCGCCTCCACGCCACTTGTCAACCCTAAAACATCCACCGGAGTGGTACAATAATCTGTTCCACAAGCTTGATTATCCCCGAGTTGGCCATAATTATTCCGTCCCCAGCATTTCATCCCACCTACTGAAGTCAGGGCACAGCTGTGGTTTGATCCTAAGGAAATCGCTATTACACCAGTACTCAGACCTGAGACATCTACTGGAGTTAATCTCATACTGGTTGTCCCATCACCCAACTGACCAAACTGGTTACTCCCCCAGCACTTCACTCCTCCCCCCGAAGTCAGGGCACAGGTGTGGCTCCCTCTTGCGGAAACCGCACTCACCCCATTACTAAGCCCTGAAACATCTACCGGAGTTAGACTATCATTCTGCGTTCCATCACCCAATTGACCATTCCCGTTATCCCCCCAGCACTTCACCCCACCTCCTGAAGTCAGGGCACAGGTATGCCGGACTCCTGCGGAAACCGCAATCATCCCGCTGCTAAGACCTGAGACATCTACCGGTATTGAACTATTACTCGTTGTCCCATCACCCAACTGACCCCACCAGTTATCCCCCCAGCACTTCACGCCTCCTCCAGAATTTACGGCACAGGTGTGCGCCCCTCCTGTAGAAATCGCGATCACACCACTGCTAAGCCCTAAAACATCTACCGGGGTTAAACTGTCAATCTCTGTCCCGTCACCCAATTGACCATACCAGCCCCCTCCCCAGCACTTCACCCCACCTGCTGAAGTCAGGGCACAGCTGTGCCATCCTCTTGCAGAAACCGCGATCACACCACTGCTAAGCCCTAAAACATCTACCGGGGTTAAACTATCAATCATTGTCCCGTCACCTAACTGACCATGACTATTCCATCCCCAGCACTTCACCCCACCTGCTGAAGTCAGGGCACAGTTGTGTCCAAATCCTGCGGAAACCGCGCTCACACCACTGTTCAGACCTAATACACCTACTGGAATTTCTCTCTGAGCCGTCGTCCCATCACCCAATTGACCATAATCATTATGCCCCCAGCATTTTACTCCTCCTCCTGAACCCACAGTTATCGGCTCGCCCAGACAGTACTCTCCATCCGGCGGGCTTACTAACGGCGCCGCCGGTCCAACATTATCAATATCATAAACCTCGATCACCGTAGCTGACTGGTTCCCACAGGCATCCACCGCCATGAACTTAAGCGCCGTATCCACACTGATATCAATCGGCCCCGCATAAACCGGGCTCCCGGTAGTAGGCTCGGTCCCATCAAGGGTATAGTAGATCGTCCCGTCACTTGCACTAAGGCTAACCGCGGTCACACAGTAGCTCCCCCCTGCCGGAGTAGCCGCTAAACCAGTCGGTGCCTCATTGTCATAGGAATAAGTTCCGGGCAGGTTGCAGGATTCAGCGATCGCAGGTGTTACCGTCACATTACTATAATCCCCGCCCGGAGCCTCCATAAAGATAATGGTGTCAGCCCATATAAAAACAGTTGCCGGAGTTGCATCAAAGCTCACAGCACCTACAACTGCCCCAAAACCCGATCCGCTGATGATCACCAGTTCCCCGGAACATCCAGTAGCAGGCCCGACGCTGTTGATATTGCAGCCAACATATATCACAGGTAGTATCACTGAATCGTCCCCCATGTTGCCACAGTTATCAGTTCCTTCTACATTAACTGTTACGGAAGGTTCATTAACTCCAATCAGGTTCACCGACCAGTTGCCCCCAATAACCGGGGATGACTCAATGTGCCCCTGGTCAGAAGTAACCGTTACCGTGGTAATATCAGTATCCGCAGTCCCGCTAACCGGTATATCACCGGCGTATATGGTCACTCCATCCACCGGAGAGGCGATGCTCACCATCGCTACCGTGTCCACTGTATAATTCTTGGTGGTCTCTTCCCCCAGGTTGCCGCAAGCATCACACGCAATACACCGCAAGGTCATATCGGAGTCTATCGTCGCGGGAGCAGCCGGTGAGGAGCAATCGGGTGCACTCCCGTCAGTTGTGCAATGCTCATCAGCCTCAACCTCAGAAACCAGGGCACAAGTGTGACGGTAGCATGCGGAAATTGCGGCTATTCCACTGCTAAGGCCTAAAACATCTACCGGAATTGAACTCCCAATGCCCATTGTCCCAATACCCAACTGACCAAAAGAGTTCCCTCCCCAGCATTTCACCCCACCTGCTGAAGTCAGGGCACAGGTGTGTTCTCCTACGGAAATCGCAATTACCCCACTGCTAAGACCTACAACATCTACCGGGGTTTTACAACAAGGATACCCTAAGCAAATATCACCGCAAGCATAATTATCACCTAACTGACCAGTCCCGTTCAATCCCCAGCATTTCACCCCACCTCCTGAAGTCAGGGCACAGGTGTGACCCGATCCTGCGGAAACCGCAATCACCCCACTACTAAGACCTGAAACATCTACGGGAGTTGACTTACTACTATTTGTCCCATCACCTAACTGACCATACCAGTTATACCCCCAGCACTTCACCCCACCTGCTGAAGTCAGTACACAGGTGTGATGCACTCCTGCGGAAAGAGCTACCACAGTACTGCTAAGACCTAAAACATCTACCGGGGTTGGACTCCAATTACCCACACCCATCGTCCCATCACCCAACTGACCCATAACGTTATAGCCCCAGCATTTCACCCCACCTGCTGAAGTTAGGGCACAGGTGTGAGACCCTCCTGCGGAAACCATGCTCACCCCGCTGCTAAGACCTACAACATCTACCGGGGTCAAACTATCATTCGTTGTCCCATCACCCAGCTGACCAGAATAATTATCCCCCCAGCACTTCACTCCACCTGCTGAAGTTAGGGCACAGCTGTGCCCCCATCCTGCAGAACCCGCACTCACATCACTACTAAGACCTGTAACATTTACTGGGGTTGATCTATTACTCGTTGTCCCATTACCCAACTCACCATCATTATTACGTCCCCAGCACTTCAGTCCTCCTCCCGAAGTCGGGGCAGCCGTGGTTACACTTATCGGCTCGCCCAAACAGTATTCTCCATCCAGCGGGCTTATTAAAGGCGCCGGTGGTCCAATATTATCAATATCATAAACCTCAGTCACTGTAGCCGCCTGATTGCTGCAGGCATCCACCGCCATAAACTTAAGCGTCGTATCCACACTGATACCAATCGGCCCCGCATAAACCGGGCTCCCTGTAGTAGGCTCGGTCCCATCAAGGGTATAGTAGATCGTCCCGTCACTTGCACTAAGGCTAACTGCGGTCACACAGTAGCTCCCCCCTGCCGGAGTAGCCGCTAAACCAGTCGGCGCCTCATTGTCAATATCATAAACCTCAGTCACTATGGCTGACTGGTTCCCACAGGCATCCACCGCCATAAACTTCAGGGTCATATCCACACTGATATCAATCGGCCCCGCATAAACCGGGCTACCAGTAGTTGGTTCAGTCCCATCAATGGTATAGTAGATCATCCCGTCACTCGCACTAAGGCTAACCGCAGTCGCACAGTAGCTCCCCCCTGCCGGAGTAGCCGCTAAGCCAGTCGGTGCCTCAGTATCAATATCGTATAGCTCAGTCACCGTAGCTGCCTGATTCCCACAGATATCCACCGCCATGAACTTAAGCATCGTATCCACACTGATGTCAATCGGCCCTGCATAAACCAAACTCCCGATAGTAGGCTCAGTACCATCGGTAGTATAATAAATCGTCCCG
Organism: Deltaproteobacteria bacterium; assembly: GCA_030616835.1. Taxonomy (GTDB): domain Bacteria; phylum Desulfobacterota. The sequence continues at coordinate 7,548 of JAUWWP010000090.1, forward strand.
TCACTCGCACTAAGGCTAACCACAGTCGCACAGTAACTCCCCCCTGCCGGAGAAGCCGCTAAACCGGTCGGCGCCTCATTGTCATAGGAATAAGTTCCCGGCAGGCTGCAAGGATTAACAGCCGAAGGGTTTACTGTCACACTTGAGTAATTCCCACCCGAAACACTTACCATGATAAAGGTATCAATCCAGGAAGTAATGGTTACGGTTACACCATTAAAGGTTACACTACCCACCGTCGCCCCAAAGTCGGCACCATTAATGGTCACTGTCTCCCCGGGACATCCGGTAGTAGGCCCAACACTGCTGATACTGCATACCGGCCCCACCGTAAACGGGATGGATACTATTACTGTGTTCAACAAAACGCCTCCTGTGTCCACGAGATTAACAGTTGCCTCTATCGTCCCCGACACCCCGGTTGCGCCTGCATTCAGAATAACTGTCGCCATTCCGGCCGCATCGGTGGCGGCACTAAGAGCGGAAAGGGAGCAACCCTTTCTCGGCCGAGTGACGATCTCGAAATCCACCACTACCCCTTCAACATTCAGTCCTCCCCGGGGAGGGGAAACATTATTGATCAGAGTGACGGTCACCGGGATGCTTCCATTCGGGTTGACAAATAATGGTGGCGGTCCGGCAAGTCCCACTGCCCAGCAGCCCGGGGCAGTTCCCGGATCCTTTATCGGTAAGACATTACCGAAAGCTAATCTCTTCTGGAGGGCAAATACATCGGAAGCCGCTATCTTACAGTCATTCCCCGTGGCATCAGCGTTCCCCGGACATTGAGCGACGCCGTTCACGCACTGCTGGACCAGCCCTAAGTCGCCTCCATCAACTACACCATCCAGGTTTGCATCCCCATAAATCAGATCGCCGGCATTCGCCCCGGGGGATAAAGCAAAGAGGAGGATAGTTAATACTAAGGTCAGGATTAAGAGGGATTTCTGGAATGGTTTGGTAAGGAAATGCATGGTATTAATTAA
>JAUWWP010000220.1 GCA_030616835.1 Deltaproteobacteria bacterium
TCGGCTCATCGCTCTCCCCAGAGAGCCCGGGATTATGCTCAGAGTGCAGTCAGTAAGGGATTGGAAGTGATTATTGCTGGGGCCGGAGGTGCTGCCCATCTGGCCGGGGTAATTGCTACCGAAACCACCCTTCCGGTAATCGGGGTTCCTCTGGATACGACTTCTTTAAAGGGTCTGGATGCTCTGCTCTCTACCCTTCAGATGCCCGGGGGAGTACCGGTAGCAACTATGGCCATTGGCAGAGCGGGGGCCAGAAACGCCGCAGTATTTGCGGCCGAGATTCTGGGGATAAAGTATCCGGAGATCAGGAAAAGAATTGAGAAGTATAAGAAAGAATTGGCCCGGGAGGTAGAAGAGAAGGATCGGAAACTAACTCAGAAATCAAAAATTAACCCCCAGAAGTCCTGACCTATCATTGCGCTCAATGGGTATTCTAATGGCTAAAATAATAAAAATAGATCCTTTAGCACCACCAATCTCGGCTTTGGAGGAAGCTGCTGATATCCTGAGAAAGGGAGGTATCATCGCTTATCCCACTGAGACTTTCTACGGATTAGGGGCCGATGCCTTCAATGAGGTTGCAATAAAGAGGCTTTACCAGATAAAAGGCCGGGATTTGAATAAGCCAATATCTATTCTGATCAAAGATCAGAAGATGCTAAAACGGGTAGCTGATTCTATTCCCTCCATAGCAGAGAGATTGATACATGAGTTCTGGCCGGGACCCCTTACCCTAATCTTTAAGTGCCAAGATCAGTTGCCTTCCTGTTTAACCGGAGGAACAGGGAAGGTTGGGGTACGGATTTCCAGTCAGTTGACGGCTCAGAGACTTCTGGAGATTCTGGACTTGCCGATTACTGCCACCAGTGCTAACCTAAGTGGGGGGAAGAGCCCGATCACGGCTCAAGAGCTCTTGGGCATCTCTACTAACGGAATTGATCTGATCCTGGACGGAGGAAGACTTTCGGGTCAGCGGGGCTCTACCATTGTTGATCTTACCCTTTCACCACCAAAGATTATCCGAGAAGGAGAGATTTCCAGCGAGGTTATAAAAAACTTTTTGGCTCTTCACGGAATATAGTGGAAATTATAATGTCAAATGCCAAAACTCAAATATTGTATAAGCCCAAATGACAAAATCCAAATGACAAATAAATGTCAAATGACTAAATGTCAATCCTTCGGCCAGCCTCCTCAGGACATGGCTCGGGACAAGAAGATTTCCTTCTTTTATTTTGTAATTTGAACTTTGGATTTCATTTGACATTTGAGCTTTGACATTTGGACTTAATTATTTACCCATAGTAATCTGGGGTGAACCATAAATTATTAAAGAAATATGAGTTTTGTCTCTAAAATGAGGGGTCTTTATAATGGCCGAAATAGTTCCCTTTCACGCAGTGCGTTACTCCCAGGAAAAGATAGGGGATCTGGCAGCAGTGGTGGCACCTCCTTATGATGTGATCAGCCCGAAGTGGCAAGAGAGGTTTTACCAGCTGCACCCCAATAATGTGATCCGCCTCATTCTAAATAAAGAGGAACCAAATAAATACTCCCGGGCCGCCGGGTATTTTTACCAATGGCTAAAAGAAGGAATCTTAATCAGAGATGCCCAGCCGTCAATCTATCTTTACCAGCAGAAATATTTATTAATGGGTAAGTCGGAGAAAATAACAAGAGGCTTTATCGCTCTGGCTAAATTAGAGGACCCGGATTCCGGGCAGATACGAGCAACAGAGAATATCTTTTCTAAGCCGAGTGCGGATAGGCTTGAGCTTTTGAAGGCCTGCCAGGCCAATCTGGGCCTGATCCTGTCCATCTATTACGATCCCGAGAGAACCGTAAACCGACTGACCCGAAACAAGATAAGGGAGAAGCCCCTCATCTTCCTAATCGATCATGAAGGAATAGAACACAAGCTCTGGCAAATTACTGATTCAGTTATCATTAAAGGGATTGCGGAAATGATCCGTGACAAGACTGTCTTTATTGGCGATGGCCACCATCGGTATGCGTCTGCTCTGGCCTATCGAGACTTCCAGCGAAAGTCGAGCGGAGTTAATTATGTAATGATGTATTTCTCCAATATCAATGATAGAGGGATTACTATCCTACCCACCCACCGCTTGATCCATAGCTTGAATGGATACCAGTCAAGGGAGTTTTTAGATGAACTGCAAAAGTTATTTAAAATTAAGGAATTTACTTTTAGCCCCCAGGGTGAAGATAGAGCAAGAAAAAAGATGCTAAGAGCCCTTGCTCAAAAGAGAAAAGAAGAAAATGCCTTCGGCTTATTTACCCGAGGAAGAAATTGCTACTATATTCTTCAATTAAAGGAAAAAGAAAAAAACTCTCTTGCTTCTCAGGATACTCTTCAAAGTTTGGATGTAGCCGTGCTCCATAATTTAGTTCTTAAGAAGCTCCTCGATACCGGGGATATTAAACAAAAGGGAGAAGGCAACATTCGCCTTACCCCGGATCCAGAAGAGGCCATTACCGCGGTCAAGAAAGGTGCGGCTCAATTAGCCTTTATCTTAAACCCCACAAAGGTGGAGCAGGCTACCGAAGTGGCCAGTGCTGGAAAGAAAATGCCCCAGAAATCTACCTATTTCTATCCCAAACTCCTCTCAGGCCTGGTTTTCAATAAGATTGATTAGGGTTTAATGGGCTTTTCCTTAAGAGAAGATGAGACCCTGGATAGCCTTCTTTCCAGTGATCTCAAGATAATCCAGAAGAAGAAGGGCTACCGCTTCTCCCTCGGTGCGCCCCTGCTAACCGATTTCATCCATATCTGTCCCGGGGATGAGATCCTTGATCTGGGCACCGGAAGCGGAGTGATTCCCTTGATTTTGGCGAAGAAGAGTAATGTTAAGGGAATTGTTGGGGTTGAGATCCAGAAAGATCTGGCGGAGATGGCCCTAAGAAATGTGCAGTTAAATAATCTGGAAGAGAAGATCACCATTCTCCACCAGGATCTGCGGGAACTTCCGGGTGAGCTTCCGGCTTGCTCTTTTGATCTCGTGCTTAGTAATCCTCCTTACCGGGCAAGTAGTTCGGGAAGGCTCAACCCTGAGCAGGAGAAGGCCATTGCTCGCCATGAGCTTACCTGCTCTCTGGGAGAACTGCTTAAGGTTGCCAGTTATCTTGCAAAATCAAAAGGAAAGGTTGCTCTTGTCTATTCGGCCACCCGCCTGGTGGATCTAATGGAGGGTCTGCGCAAGGAAGAGCTTGAACCTAAACGTCTCCGCCTGGTCCATCCTGATTCTGGCACTAAGGCAAAATTGATTTTAATTGAGGCGATTAAGGGGGGAAAGGTAGATCTGGAGATAATGAGTCCCCTGTTTGCTTAAAAGTTACCCCCAATGAACTTATCCATCCTGAGTGGAGATTTAAGCTCAAAAATAGAATGATTTGACTTGAAAAAAATCTAAAAAAGTTGTAGAATTTTAATAAGTATTGAGCTCTTGCGATAAAGAAGGAGGTAAGTAATGAATTGGATTCAGATCATAGTTGGTTTGTATTTTGCTTTTGTGGGAGCATACTTATCAATAATCTTGGCAAGGGTATTAAGGCAAAACGGTCGGGTACTGGAAAGGATGGATGAGGGGTTTAGAAAGATGGATGAGGGATTCAAACTTATTGCTAAGTTGATTGTTGAAGAGAATGAAACAACCAGGAAGGAAATCCTTACTGCTTTAGGGAAATCGTGATATTTTAATTTAAAATTTTTCCCCGATTATTCTTTACCACGTCGGAATTTCTTAAATTTAGCTTCTTTCACCATCAGGCTTTTGACTAAATCTTTGGTAGTTTCGTCCTTCAAAGAAGACACTGTTTCCTCGATTGTTTTCAGGCTTTCGGCATCTAATTCAAAGGTAGGTGGAGGTTCTCTTGTTGCCTCCGTCTCAGCAGGGCTCCGTGAAGGAAGGGTTCCCAACCGAAAGGAAATACTTTTAACCAGGGTTTTGCCCAGGGATTCATTCAGCTTCTCAATGATCCTCTCCTTGATAAACTGTAGTTGCTGCATCCAGGCTGAGGTGGAAACTCTAACGAAGAGAACCCGGCCTCTGATGCTCTCCGGCTGAGCATTTCGGGCGATGGTAGATCCCACCGCTTCGTCCCAGATCTCCCAGATCTTACCTTCTTTGATCTTTATCTCCAGGTCCAATTTTTTAAGGGTCCTCTCCAGAATAGGTCTGATCCCCGTCACCCCCTCCTTTTTTCTCCGGAATCTCATTTGATTACCCAAATTATAATCTACAATTCTCCCATAAATAATCAACCAGGTTATCAAGATTACAGCTCAAAAGAATGATATACTTGTCACCAGCTCCACAGTAAATAAGAATTTTATTCCCTCTAACAATCGCACCCACGGGAAAGACAACCGCCGGCACATCAACCGGATATTGCTCATTGCCCATTAACTCATAAGGTGTAGAAGGAATATAGATTGGATAACGAGTTCGACAAAGGACCTTTTGGAGATCATCCAGATCTAAAATGGCTGCACATATGGAATAACCTCGCTTAATCTTCTCTGCTAATCCGTATTCCTTGCCGATATCAAGACCTATCTCTCCTACCGCATGATAGATAAACAGCCACCCCTTATCTGTTCTAATTAGCGGAGTGGATGGACCTATCTTTTCATGTTCATGAAGATATTGCCCGGCCTTAAGCACTAAATTCTCGTCTTTTTGATCACGGATCTTCTCCCAATATTTGATATATTTAGAGGGATTCAATAGTTGATCTGCTCCATTGTCGAGAAGGGCAAGGTGGATGTTGGGATGAAATCTTAAGAGGATATATGATCTGTCCCGGTGAAAAAACGGAACGGCATTCCGGCTATCAAAACAATCAATTATTCCCTGATAAGTAATATTTATAAAATCATTCGTAGAATATATGGCTATCCTATCAGAATTTCCCTCCTTAAAGGGTGGTTTTGTCTTACCGCACCCAACCAGTAAATACCTCTGATTGTGCTTGATAATTCTTATATCTTCTATTCCATAAAGGAAGTCTTGATGGTCGGTGCCGCCGCCTTGGATGACAACATTTTGAAACCTCCTGAATTCGATACCATCTTCGCTTATTAAAGGCCAGATTTCTGAAATATAGTTCTCGTCAGGCCGGTATCTTTCTCTATTTAGTTTAGTGTCGAAATACTTTATTCTTGTATAATTTTTATGGCATCGCGGCA
>JAUWWP010000471.1 GCA_030616835.1 Deltaproteobacteria bacterium
GGAAGAGCATAGCAGGGTCTTGAATCCTTTTTAATCCTTCGCCAGGCCCTTCGAGTTACCCAGGACAGATTTATTGGGCGAAAGACTTGATATTCCCCTCCCCTTGCGGGAGGGGTTAGGGTGGGGGGGGAAAGGTAGGGGCCGACATCCTGAGGAGGCTGGCCGACCCCCTTCGACAGGCTCAGTCAAATTGAACCAAAATTTCACGAATTACACAAATCACTTTAGAGAGGCTTTACCTACACACCCATTGTCTGGGTACAAAAAAACCCTTCTTTTCGGAAGGGTTTTCTTATATGGTTACTCACAGGGTTCGGGTGATAGAAAATCAGCAAGTAATTACTACGGCTCTACTGCTGGGGGTGCGAAAGTCGAGGAACCCCGGAAATATGCCGGGTCGAGGGCGCTATCCACATTGATCATGTCATTACATACCGCAATGAACCAGTTTCCATCATTATCAATAGCTTTCACCATATAATTATATGTTCCATTGTCAACCACCAATCCATCCTCATCCTTCCCATCCCATGCTATTGAGCCAGTTATGTCGGTAGCCCCTTCACCCAGCTTGATCAGAGTGCGGATAACATTACCGGCTCCATCCTGGATCAACACCTGCCACATCTTAATCACACTGGGCGGCATCCCGATATCCTGGATATGGGCATTAATAGTGGTAGAATCATTGAATCCATCACCGTCGGGAGAGAAGGGTTCGGGTGCATGTCCTATACAAGTAGCAGTAGGATCAATTTGATCCGTAGTATTACCGAAAGTCCAGGTAAAGTCATCAGGCGGGCTGCCTTGGGGTAAGCCATCATAGTTTCCATCAAGAGTATTAATTAGATAGCTATCAACTACATCTCCGCTTATTGTAACCCGGAAAACATGGTTCATATCGAGGGCAACAAGCGGGGTAAAGACAGCCATACGGGTTGCCTCATTGTAATCGCAGTTGCACGGGACTGCACCGGTGGTCTCATCTATCACAGAGTAATTGCCCGGGGCACAAATCGAGTCTCTATCCATATCCTTATTGAATTGGACATAAATTTCCGATACGGGAGTGATAGCTCCGAGATAACCGCTGGGGTAAAAACCGGTTACAATTGGTAAGCTGGTGCTCCCGGCAAATTCGATCTGGCTGGCACCTTCGGCATATCCATCTACGCTCCGAGCCATCACCGTTGCTGTCCCGCCGATCCTATCCGACTGGAGGGTAAAGCTAATCTGTCCGTTTACATCGGTAAGGAGCTGTATCCCTGGATATCCTACTGGCGGAGGATCCACATCAGAAGCAAGTATCGTTCCCCGATCGGTCATCACTGTTATCAAAATATTCCCTAAAGGATTTTCCTGACAGTCGGTAATTGGGCTCGAGGTTACGGAGGTGATAGAAACTCCGTCAGCAGGAAGAGTTGGTTGTTCGAAGGTAAAACTTATTCGTCCTACCGCATCCCCGGCGATTTCCTCAACATAAATGGTGACAAAATCTTTATCCTTACATCCATTCCCATCTGTTACCGTCAAGAAGGCATAAAAAACTCCTGGGATGTTATACGAATGAATAGTAATCATATTGGTATCCGGCCCGCTGTCATCGCCGAAATCCCAGTCATAGACCAGAGGTGGTACTCCAGTGCTTACGGAACCATCGAAGTCTACCGGCTGGTCAATGCATGCAACTGTCGGACTGGCTGTGACCACTGCAACCGGGGCATCCACCACTGTCACCAATACTGAATCACTGGCCATACAGCCTCTGGCATCGGTAACCACCACCATGTAGTTGGTCTCTCGGAAGACAGGGGAGGCCGTCGGATTAGCGATAGTACTGTCAGAAATATTACAATAACCCGGTTGATCACAACTCCACTGGTAGGTATAGGGCGGAGTGCCGCCGGTAGCCGTCCACGACGACCCGCCGAGAGTAACCCCGCTAATAGAGCAAATAGTGGATTGATTGGTTCCGGCCTCTACGGTTAGCACCGGAGGTGTTAAGCACAGTATCTCTTGAGAAGGAGTCCCGGTAGTTGTTACTACTACATCGGCCGACTCAGTAACAGGTGGATCAAGGGTATGGGCACCACTAATTGCGCCAGTGTAACCAGTAATTTCAGCAGTATTGGTATAGGTATAGGAAGTGCCTCCGGCAATACTCCAGTCCTGGTTTACAGCCAAAACGGCAAGCAGCAAAACCAGTGGCAAAATCAGCGGAAGATATTTTTTCAGCTTGATACGATACATAATTTATTAATTAAATCCAAATGCCATTCGACAAATTCTAAATTCTAAACCCTAAATCCTAAACAAATTCAAAATTCAAATATCAAATATTCAAAACAATGTTTTATATTTTGAGTTTTGATCATTTAATAGGGCTTCACAAAATTATTTTTAAGAGTTACAACAAAAAGCTTGGAACGAATGATCTAACGAAACGGATTTTATTTGAATGTCCTGAGCGTTTATTGTCAGTATATTCCGTTTTGTAA
>JAUWWP010000529.1 GCA_030616835.1 Deltaproteobacteria bacterium
CGAGCTCTTTTGAGTTAGTTAGCTTTACTTCAATCATCCAGCCTTCACTATAAGGGTTATCATTGACGATTGAAGGGTTAGTTTCCAGCTCCTCATTGACCCCGACAACAGTGCCGCTTACCGGTGAGATTAGCTCTGAGACGGTTTTGGATGACTCTATCTCCCCAAATGGCTCAGCTTGTTCCACGGTATTCCCTACTATTGGGAGATCAAGATATAGAATCTCTCCCAGCTCCGACTGGGCATACTCACTGATACCTATCTTACCCTTTTTAGTATTAACTTTGACCCAGACATGATCCTCGTTGAATTTCAGATCCTCGGACTCCATGACTTTCTCCTAAAATTTAAACTATAATCTGAGCTTAACCAGACCCGGTTAAGCTTGTAGCATTAGGAAAGTTTTAAACTATGAAAAAATACTTGTCAAGACTTTTTTAAATACCTTCTAACCCAATCCAGAGCACTCTGGGAGCTGAGAGCCTTGACCTGCTCACGACTCCCGCCGAAATGATAACCGTCCACCTTCGTCCTCTCCTCATCGACCAGGGCAATAAAGACGGTGCCCACCGGCTTCTCCGGGCTGCCTCCTGAAGGGCCAGCAATCCCGGTTACTGCCAGGCCCAGGGTAGTTTTGTGCAAGCTCCGAACCCCCCTGGCCATCTCCACTGCTGTCTGCCGGCTTACTGCCCCGTGTTTCCGCAAGGTCTCCGGGGAGACATTGAGCAGATTAATCTTTGCCTGGTTATTGTAACCGATAACCCCTCCGATAAAGTACTCCGAACTTCCAGGAACATTGGTCAGGCGATGACCGATGAGTCCTCCGGTGCATGATTCAGCCACCGAGATGGTTGCTTGATTTTCTTTGAGTAATCTACCAACTACCCCTTCTAAGGTCTCTTCATCCCTCCCGAAGATATAATCCCCCACTCTTCTTTCCAGTTCCTTTTCTACTTGAGAGAGCACCCGCAGTGCCTCCCCTTCACTGGAAGAACGGACAACGATCCTGATCTGATTGGTCGGAAATTTGGGCAGAAACCCCAGCTTAACATTCTTCCTTTTACCGGTAGCGCCCCTAAGCAGTTCATCCAGCTTTGATTCCGTAAGCCCAAAGGTCTTCAGTACCCTTGATCTTATATATACCCTTCCCTTTCTCTCCTTGCTTAAGAGGGGGATAATTCTTTCCTCTACCATCCCTTCTAATTCCCGAGGAACTCCGGGCAGGAAGAAAAGTAGGCTCCCTCGCTCTCGCAGCAGAAAACCCCAGGCCGTCCCCAGCGAATTGGGTATTAGCTCCGCCCGGAGGGGAAAAAGTGCTTGCTTTTCATTATTAGGGGTCATCTCCAGGCCCCGCCGGGCAAAACGCTCTTTGATCGAATTCAGGGCCTCTTCATTTTTTACCAGCGGCTGGCGGACTACCTTGGCCGCAACCTCCCGGGTAATATCATCAACGGTTGGGCCCAGACCTCCACAGACAATCACCACCTGCGAGCGGTTAAGGGCCCTCCTTAGGGCCTGGGAAATATCCTTTTCACTATCCCCAACCGAGGTATGATAACCCACATCTAAACCAACAGTTGGAAGCCTCCGGGAGATATAGGCAGAATTGGTATCCACTACCTTCCCGGAGACGAGCTCATCCCCGATGGTGATTATTTCCGCACCCATATCTTGATAAACTCTAAATCCTAAATTCTAAACCCTAAACAAATTCTAAATCCAAAGCCTACTTCGCCGTAGTGGCTACGAAGGCTGAATATCTAATGTTCAAAACCTTGTCCTGAGCCTGTCGAAGGGAATGTTTTGTATTTTGAATTTTGGTCATTTAATAGGGCTTCACAAAATTATTTTTAAGAGTTACAACAAAAAGCTTGGAACGAATGATCTAACGAAACGGATTTTATTTGAATGTCCTGAGCGTTTATTGTCAGTATATTCCGTTTTGTAA
>JAUWWP010000201.1 GCA_030616835.1 Deltaproteobacteria bacterium
CCAGACCATTTTAATAAAGGTCATCATTGCCCTAACCTCTTAAGCTCTCCCAGTGAAAAGATATCCTTTTTGGTTACTGGATTGAAGTCCAGTACATGGTATTTGATCCTGGTCTGGTGTTTGTCTTTTTTTAAGTTCTTCATGACCATCTCCAGAGGAACCTCCCTACCGGAGACCGGCTTGATGTTTGAGAAAGTGAGAAGCTTTACCATTTCGCCCTTCTCGTTGTAGAGTTCCTCCCTTAATGGAACATAGCCTCTTTTCCTTATCCAGATTATGATCTTTCCCCAGACCACCGCCGCCTCCGGCTTCGGATCGCACTGGATTACAAAAACCTCCTCCCCGTCCACTTTCTCATCTTTAATATGGATGTGATTATAATCCACCACAATGGAGTCTGCCTTTACCAGGTCATCGTTGGTAAAATCGCTACCCATCCAGGATTGCATCATCATCGAAGGGGGGATTTTTATGACTCTATTGACTTTAGGCAGGTAGTTCCACATCTCATGACCTATCTTTAGCGAGCCGATCCCCTTCTCCTTGGCGGGAGATGTGATGAAAACGAGCGCCTTCTCAGTTCCCTCGGTCCAGGCCTTCATCTTAAGGGTTCTCTCCCAGTGGGGCCTTACTATGCTCATCTCGAGTTCTGAATAGCTCTTGGTGCCCCGCAGCAATTCATCTGACTTTCTAACTATATCCTCCGGAGTAAGCTCCGATGCCCAGGCCCAATTATTTAAAGAGAGCATTAGAAACCCTAAAAAAAGAGCCTTATTCATATTTTTATCCTCCAAAAAATGCGGTTCTTTCCCTCAGATAAACATATCTTTTTATAAAATAAAATTCTAAATATCTATATTGTATTGTAATGTATTCAAAGATGATGGTCAAGCAAACCTAATAGCTGGAGTTTCCCCGAAAATTCGGTATTGACTCTTTATTCCCCTCCCCTAGTGGGAGGGGACTTGCCCCGATGGACATCGGGGTAAAGGGAGGGGGATAGAAAAAATGCTACAACGCAAATTCCTTTTGAGAGAAAATTTCTTGCTCTCTGAGTAAATTTTTAGTATAATGAAAAAATGATTATGCAGGCAAAAAAGGAGAGGTCCACTGAGGAAGTGGATGAAAAGAGATTTGTATCGCCTAAAGGAGTAAAGATAGGGAAAGAGTGAAAAGGAGGTTGTTATGCGTTTAATCAACTTATTTAATAACATTGTGCTCAGTGATGCTGCGGTTTTCCTGGGTATAATTGTTTTGCTGGGATTAGTTCTGCAAAGAAGGCCATTCTCGCAGGTGATCAGCGGCCTACTGAAAATGTTAATCGGGTATTTTATTGTGGTTATGGGAACTCAGCTCATTTCCGAACTACTTTTCAGCCTTCAGACAATGGTCCATCATAGCTTCCCGGGCAAGGGGATCGCAGCCGACCTGAATGGTCTCAAGGGATTTGTAAGTAAATACCGGGCTAACGAACTGTCCCTGGTTATAGTCATCGGCTTTATCATCAACATCGTTATTGCTCGTTTCACACCCTGGAAGTATATCTTTCTCACTGCTCCCCAAATCTATTTAATGGGTGCATTTCTCACTGGAGTTCTCGGGCGTAGCGGGATGAGAGGATTCCCTCTAATTATCCTGGGATCCATCATTCTGGGTTGTTTGCTCGCAGGCATGCCTGCTTTGGCCCAGCCCTGGGTGAGAAAGATAAATGGGAAGAATGACTTCGCTTTAGGTCACTTCGGCGTTTTGGGTTACCTCGCTTCGGCATACCTCGGTCGCTGGCTGGGCGATCCCACCAGTTCCATTGAGGAGGTCAGGTTCACCGAAGGCCTCAGTTTCCTGAAAGATAAAATTTTATTTATTGCCTCTGCGATGGCAATCATCTTTATCTTCATCGCTCTCAATGTTGGGGGAGGCAAAGTTATGGGGAAGGGAAACCAGAATTACCTGCTATTTTCCCTGCTCCAGGGACTAAAATTTGCCGCCTGCTTTGCTATCATTCTATGGGGGGTGAAGATGATGCTTACTGAGATTATTCAGGCATTCCCCGGAATCAGCGGAAAGCTTGCCCCCGGTGCTCTTCCTGCTCTGGACTGCTATGTTCTATTTCCTCTGGCCCCGAGGGCGGCCTGTGTTGGCTTTCTCATGAGTATGGTGGGCGGAATCATTGGGATGTATCTTTTTGGTTGGTTCGGGCTTACAGTTTTTCTGCCCACCCTGATCTTTCATTTTTATGGAGGTGCAACCGCCGGGATCTTTGGCAATGCCACCGGAGGGAGAAGGGGGGCAGTGGTAGGTGCCCTGGCCCACGGCTTGATCGTTTCTCTTCTGGCTGCCCTATTAGCCTTGATGATCCATAAGGCAGGATTTACTACTACTAATACCTTCGAGTTTGCTGATTATGGGGTGGTAGGGAGTATTCTGGGAGCTATTGTCTGGCTGTTTAAGTAAGAGTGATTTCGGGCCTTTTCTTATAGCGTCCCCGACGGGATTTGAACCCGTGTTCCAGGCTCGAAAGGCCTGTGTCCTTGGCCAGACTAGACGACAGGGACAGCATTGATAAATTTAACATACCTTAATGCGCAATTGCAAGCTTTTGTCACTAAAGCCCCATTTTTCTTGCAATATCACACAATTTTGTTATATATTTTTTATATAAGAGTTAACAGAGTAATGAAGCTTAGTGCTGAAGAAATAGAAAAAGAATTAGCGCAAAAACTTGAAGATGATTTGAAAGAAGTCGGTTTGCGCCCTGATGACCCAGAATTCTGGGAAAAATATGAAATAACTGAAGTTCCGGGATTAAGGGATATTTCGGAGGGTATACATATAAGAAAGGTGGAGCAGGAAAAATCTGGACTGCCAGAAGAATGGATCGGGTCATGGATATATGCAACCAATAAAAAGGTTTACAAAAAAAGATTAAGAGAGGGTTATGAAGTTGTTGCCCTTCATCCGGAATATAAGGTACCTTGTTTGTTTAAGCCTGTAAAAGCTGAAGAAAAAAGCGGTGAGTGGTTCTGGTCTCCCGAAAAAAGAGAAAAAAGAAAAGCTAAAATGTATGAATGGTTTTTACCCCCAATCGAAGGAAAAATGGAATTTGATGTTAATAAATGGGATGGATGGTTTGTACCTCCAATTGAGAAAAAAAATAAAGAAAAAGGAGATTAACTTTTTCTTGGAAATATGATACAAATTGACAGTAAGCTTTCCTGATAAGAAAAGGAGAATACAAGATGGCTAAGAGAAAGAACATCAGAAAGATCCTGAGGCAGAGGGTAGACAATCTTTCTACTGAAATAAGCACCTTGGTTGATAGCAAAACATCAACGGCGGTAGAAAAGGCAAGGGCGGGTGCTGAGAAACTTTTGAGAAGAAATCTGAGGGCGGCCCTAAAGACTTTCGGGGTCCCTACCAAGGATGACCTGAGAAAACTCAGTCTCAGGGTAGCATCCATTGATAAGAGAATGGATAAGCTGCTTAGAAGAAGTCCGAGCAGAAAAGCGAGAGCAATTGCCGGGGCTAAGAGAGTCTGTAAAGTCAGGGGATGTAATGAGCCCTATCGGAGTAAAGGATATTGTGAGAGGCATTATCAGCAGTGGAGGCGGAGGAGGCTAAAATAGGATTACTTTCTAATTTTGGATTTTCCTTTGGAGAAATTGAATGAGCCGCCCGGGGCTCGAACCCGGGGCCCTCGGCTTAAAAGGCCGATGCTCTACCTACTGAGCTAGCGGCTCACTTAAAATTTTACGATTGAAATCATTAAGTCTTTCTTAAGATTTTTTTCTATCTTCCTTTAAGCGTCGTTAGTTCCTTTAACCCCATTTGCCTTACTTCAAACTGCATTATTGTATTTTATGTATTTTAGATTATAACATAATAATCTCACTGTCAACCCGCAATCTTGGGAAGCCCAGCCAAAATTTGAAAATAGTTGTTTTTTCCTTTAGTTGCTTGACAAATATAAAAAAATACATTAAGATTATAATAGAAAGTAATAAATTCATAGCTAATTTAAAAATTAATGAGCCAATTGATCTTAGCTTCAGCCTCACCCCGGAGAAAGGAACTACTTCGGCAGGTGGGACTGGATTTTACCTCTATCCCCAGTAGGATCGAGGAAGGAATAAGGGGAGGGGAAGATTTCCGGCATTATCCAGAGCGCATAAGCTTAGAAAAGGCGTTGAGCGTTGCTGAAGGGCTTCCGCAGCCAAAGGGCTGCTGGGTGATCGCTGCCGATACAGTCGTTCTCATTGACTCAGAGATCCTGGGCAAGCCCAGGGGTCCAGAAGAGGCCCGGAGCATGCTTGAGAGGCTAAGCGGCAGGGAGCATCTGGTTATTACCGGCTTCAGTGTAGTTGACGCAAGGAGTAAAGATTTCACCCAGCGGTCGGTAGAAAGTTGGGTTAAGCTAAAAAGACTTGTTTCCGAGGAGATCGAGGGTTATCTAAAAACCCGGGAACCATTTGATAAGGCAGGAGGATATGCCGTTCAGGGCATAGGCTCCTTTATGGTGGAGAGGATCAACGGCTCTTACACTAATGTGGTGGGCCTTCCTATCTGCGAACTAATTCAGGTCCTGAGGGAAATAAGGGCGATAGATCTATTTGAGAGATACTTGTCCTGAGCCCCGATGGGCATCAGGGTCGAAGGATTAGTGGGTAGGGCCGTGTCAGAAATAGCTGCCAGATTAAGGGATGTGCGCAGTCAGATCGAAGCTGCTGCTCGGAGGGCAGGAAGAGATCCGGATTCAGTCAAGCTGGTGGCAGTTACAAAGATGGTAGGAATTGATAAAATTCAGGAGGCTGCCCGGGCAGGGGCGGTAGCCTTCGGCGAAAATTATGTTCAGGAAGGCCTAAAGAAAATCGGACAGGTTAAACCAGCAAGGGAGTGGCATTTCATTGGCCACCTACAAAGCAATAAGGTGAAATATGTTCTGGGAATCTTTGAACTCATCCATTCGGTGGATCGGCTCTCTCTGGCCGAGCAGATCCAGAAGCGGGCAGAGCAAAGGGGGTTAACTCAACAAATTTTGATTCAGGTAAATATCTCGGGTGAGGAGTCGAAGTCAGGAGTAGAAAGAGACGAAGCCCTTTCTTTGATTTCCCGGATAAAAGAATTTCCTTGTATCTCGCTGCGGGGCCTGATGACGATGCCCCCTTATTTCGATGATCCGGAGAAGGCCCGACCCTATTTCAGGATTCTGCGGGAGATTCATGGTGAAGCCGAGCGACAGTGCAGCATCTCTCTGCCTGAGCTCTCCATGGGAATGAGCGGGGATTATCAGGTTGCAATCGAGGAGGGGGCCACTATTATCAGAGTGGGAACGGCCATCTTCGGCCCCCGGAACTAAGTTATATAGAAAGAAAAAAATTGTTATAGATAGAGTAATGTTGTAAATACAGATAGATGGACAAATTCTAAGCACCAATAAAGTAAATCCTAAGCACTAAATTCTAAATTCTAAACAATTTCAAATGATCAAAATCCAAAACTCAAAACATTCCCTTCAACAGGCCTGTCCTGAGCGAAGCCGAAGGGCTCAAGAAAAGGTTTTAAACATTTGATATTTGGATTTTGAATTTGTTTAGGATTTAGGATTTGTAATTTAG
>JAUWWP010000133.1 GCA_030616835.1 Deltaproteobacteria bacterium
AGGTTACCGGTATCCTCATAATTACGAAGGGCATTTTGTGAAGGAGAACTATCTGCCGGAGAAACTAAAGGAAAGAACCTATTACCATCCAACCCCAAATGGCTATGAAAAATCAATCAAGGAAAGGTTGGATAGCTGGAGAAAGAAAAAAAGGGGGAATAAGTAGGTCTTCAGATTGCCAGCTCCATCCGGTTTCTTCCGCCTTGCTTGGCCCGGTAAAGAGCCTCATCCGCATGGCGGACAAGATCCTCAGCATTCTCCATCACTGCCTCAGGATAGCAGGAAACTCCAATACTGATAGTAGTTCTTAATGGCTTCCGGGAAGAGCCAAAGTTTTTCTCCTCCACCTGCTTCCGGTACCTTTGGGCAACGATTGCCGCTCCATTCAGGTTAGTCTCCGGTAACAGCAAGGCAAACTCCTCTCCCCCATAGCGGGCCACGGTGTCGTGCTTCCTCAGCCCTTTTTTCAGCAGTAGGGCCAAGCGGGCCAGGAGCTTATCACCTATCTGATGTCCGTAGGTGTCATTAAATCTCTTGAAATGGTCAATATCAATCATCAGATAGGAGAGTTTAGCATTGTATCTTCTTGCCCGATCAAACTCCTTTTCCAAGACATCGAAAAAATATCGGCGATTGTGGAGCTTGGTGAGGTCATCAGTAATGGCCAGTCGCTTAAGTTTATCCTCCAAGCTCTTGATCTTTAGCTGTACCTTGATCCGGGCAATAAGTTCCCCCGGGTCACAGGGCTTAATTACATAATCACTTGCTCCTCCCTCCAAACCTTTAATTCTATCCTTTACCTCCTCCTTACCGGTCAGCATAATAACCGGGATTTCATTAAATTCCGGCTTGGTCTTCTTCATCGAAAGAAATTTGAACCCATCAATCTTGGGCATTACTACATCGCAGAGGATGAGATCAATCTCCCTTTTATCAAGCAGTACCTTAAATCCTTCGGCCCCATTAGCCGCCTCATAAATAGTAGCAAAAAGCGAAAACCTTTTAATTATCTCCTTGATCTGGCTGCGAGCTGCCGGGGAATCTTCGACAATCAAGAGTGAGGGCTTCTTTGTCAAACTCATCATGGAGGAAGCTCTCGGTTCTGTGATTTTTAAGGGTTTAACGATTCTAAGCTTCATAATTTTACTACTTCCCTAAGAATCCTTCTTTTATCTGTGCAAATACTATACCAATTCCGCACGAATTCCGCCTACTCTATAACTACTTGATTTTATTAGCTTTTTTGAGAAAAAAGTGATTTGCTGCTGGAATCTCATCGGCATAGATATTACAAAAATCCCTATTTGGTGACAAAAAACGGCATTTTAAGAAAAAAACTCCTCCCTTGCCAATAAGAGGGAGTTATTAGAAAACCTGGCGGGGCCGACCGGAATTGAACCGGCGATCTCCGGCTTGACAGGCCGGCGTGTTAACCAGACTGCACTACGACCCCTAAAAATTAGACCAGCAGCGAAACTACTGGTCCATCAATTTGCTCTCTGGTAGGCGGAACAGGGGTTGAACCTGTGACCTTCGGCTTGTAGGGCCGACGCTCTCCCAACTGAGCTACCCGCCCACCTTTATTGGTCCATCAGCTGATTTTAATGAGTAACTACATCTGAGACCGGCGGTTGGGGTGGATATAGCTCTTCTGCTTGCTCCTTCTCTTTTTCTCCCTCCTCCTTCTGGAAAAGTTTGCTTGTGTCTTCCACCGCCAGGGCAAGCTTCAGCACCTCATCCATATGATCTACCATATGTATTTTTATATCTTTCCCAACATTGGCGGGGATCTCCTTAAGATCCTTCTCATTCTCCTTGGGAATTAAAACCTCGGGGATATTGCCGCGATGGGCTGCCAGGATCTTCTCCTTCAGTCCACCGATAACCAGCACCCTCCCCCGGAGGGTGATCTCTCCGGTCATCGCTATATCTTTTTTAACCGGAATCTTGGTCAGGGCTGAGGTGATGGAGGTAGCAATGGTTATCCCCGCGGAGGGACCATCTTTGGGAATAGCACCTTCCGGGATGTGGATATGGATATCTATCTTCTGATAGAAATTCTTCTCTAAACCCAGCTCCTTAGCCTTTGATCGGACATAACTCATTGCTGCCTGGGCTGATTCCTGCATCACTTCACCTAACTTCCCGGTAATTATGAGCTTTCCCTTCCCGGGCATTATTGCTACCTCGGTAATTAGGAGCTCCCCTCCCTGCTCGGTCCAGGCCAGGCCAGTGGTGAGCCCCACCTTATCCTTCTCCTCCCTTTTTCCATAATGATATTTGCGAACCCCCAGGTATCCCTCAATGTTTCTTTCGCTGATCTTTATCCTCTTTTTCTCCTTATGTTTGACTATCCCCTTTGCCATCTTCCGGCAGATATTGGCAATCTCCCGCTCCAGGTTCCGGACCCCGGCTTCTCTGGTATAATTGCGGATTGTTTTCAAAATAGAGTTGCTTGAAAAACTTATGTTCTTATCCGCAAGGCCGTGGGCCTCTTTTTGTTTGGGAATCAGAAACTTTTTGCCAATATTTAACTTCTCCCACTCGGTATAGCCGGGGAGCCGGATCACCTCCATCCGATCCTGTAAGGCCGGGGAAATGGGTTGAAGGAAATTAGCAGTAGTAATAAACAGGATCCGGGAGAGATCATAGTCCACATCCAAGTAATGGTCTTGAAAGGCATTATTTTGCTCGGGGTCGAGCACTTCCATCAGGGCGGCTGAGGGATCGCCCCGGAAATCCATACTCATCTTGTCAACTTCGTCCAGAAGAAATACCGGATTGTTAGAGTCAGCCTTCTTTAGCGACTGGATTATCTTCCCGGGCAGGGCCCCGATGTAAGTTCTTCGATGCCCCCGGATCTCGGCCTCATCTCGTACCCCTCCCAGAGAAAGTCGGATGAATTTCCTTCCAGTGGCCCGGGCAATTGACTTACCCAGAGAGGTCTTCCCTACTCCCGGTGCTCCTACAAAACAGAGAATAGGTCCCTTCATCTTCTCCACCAGATGACGAACTGCCAGATACTCCAGGATCCGCTCCTTGACTTTCTTCAACCCATAGTGATCCTCATCCAGGATCCTTTCAGCCTCCTCGATGTCCATCTTTTCTTCGGCGCATTCATACCAGGGCAGGCAGAGCAGCCAGTCGATGTAGTTGCGCGAAACCGTAGCCTCGGCCGACATGGGAGACATTAGCTTAAGCTTCTTCAATTCCTTATTAACCTTGGTAGTGGCCTCCGGGGACATCTTTTTCTTCTTGATCATCTCTTCCAGTTCCTGAATCTCGCTCTTAAATTCATCCTTTTCTCCCAGCTCCTTCATGATCGCCCGCATCTGTTCATTAAGATAGTACTCTTTCTGGGTTTTCTCCATCTGCCTCTTCACCCGGGTGCGAATCTTCTTTTCTACCTGGAGAATCTCAATCTCTCCCTGCATCAAGCCAAGAACCTTCTCCAACCTTTCGGTGGGATCGATTGTCTCCAGAATATCCTGCTTATCCTCCAATCTAAGGTTTAGGTGGGTCACAATGGTGTCAGCCAGACGAGCGGGATCATCGATGCCGGAGACTGAGGCTATCATCTCCGGCGGGATCTTCGCACTCAACTTGGCAAAGCTCTCGAAGATAGCGGTGACACTCCGGATCAAGGCCTCCATCTCCACAGTAACCTTTTTATCCTCCACAATCTCTTCGATCTCTACCAAAAAGAAATGCTGGTTAGGAATGAATCGCTTCAGTCTGCCCCTCTTCTTCCCTTCCACCATAGCCTTTACCGTGCCATCCGGAAGCCTGAGCAGTTGTAGGATTGTTGCCAGAGTTCCAAAATGATAAATATCATCCTCTTGGGGCTCATCAGTCTTGGCCTTCTTCTGGGTTGCCAAAAAGACATCCTTCTCTTTCTTCATTGCCTCTTCCAGAGCGGTAACCGACTTTTCCCTTCCTACGAAAAGAGGAACAATCATATAGGGAAAGACCACGATATCCCGCAGTGGAACCAGGGGAACAACCTTAGTAGGCAGTAGATGCTCAAGGCTGCTCTGCTTGTCCTCTTCATCTCGAAAAAACATTTTCCTCCTCTTAGTTTCTCGGTCACATCAATAACTTGTCCTAAGCCAAGTCGAAAGGGAACTCGAAGGGCTCGTCGAAGGATATGACCTGAGCACCAGCTTTAGGCTGACTCTTTCTCATAAAGAATTATCGGGCTTTTATTCTTACTAATTACCTCCTCAGTAATTACACATTCCTTAATACTAGATTGAGAAGGTAGCTCATACATCAAATCTAACATCACATTTTCCAGAATCGACCTTAGACCCCGGGCGCCGGACTTGCGCTTGAGAGCATCTCGGGCCACGGCAACCAGAGAATCTTCGGTGAAACTTAATTTGACCCGTTCAAATTCAAACAGCTTCTGATACTGTTTGATCAGAGCATTTTTGGGCTTGCACAGGATCTCCACTAGGGTCTCCTCGCCAAGTTCGTCAAGGGTAGCAATAACCGGCATCCTTCCGATGAACTCCGGGATTAAGCCAAATTGCAGAAGATCCTCCGGCTGAACCTCAGCGAGTATCTCTCCCAGGTTCCTCTCCTTCCTCTGCTCGATCTCAGCAATAAATCCCAGCCCCTTATACCCGATCCTCTTCTCGATGATCTTCTCCAATCCGGCAAAGGCTCCTCCACAGATAAACAGGATATTGGTAGTATCAATCTGAATAAATTCCTGCTGGGGATGCTTACGCCCTCCCCGGGGAGGAACACTGGCAACTGTCCCTTCAATGATCTTTAGCAGCGCCTGCTGCACCCCTTCCCCGGAGACATCCCGGGTGATGGAAGGATTCTCAGATTTTCGCGAGATCTTATCGATCTCATCAATATAGACTATCCCCTTCACCGCTTTCTCCACATCATAATCCGCATGCTGGAGAAGATTCAGGATAATATTTTCCACATCCTCTCCTACATAGCCAGCCTCGGTCAAACTGGTAGCATCAGCAATGGTAAAAGGAACATCCAGGACTCGGGCCAAGGTCTGAGCCAGCAGGGTCTTTCCTGTCCCGGTCGGTCCGACCAGAAGGATATTGCTCTTCTGCAGCTCCACATCGTCCAGCGAGAGCCGGTTTTCGATCCTTTGGTAATGATTATGAACAGCAACCGAAAGGATCTTCTTGGCCTTCTCCTGGCCGATGACATACTGCTCCAAAAAACTTTTGATCTGAGCCGGCTTAGGAACCGGTGCCTTCCGCGCAAAAACCTCCTCCCTCTCGTATTCCTCCGCGATGATATCATTACAGAGCTCAATGCACTCGTCGCAGATATAGACAGTTGGACCAGCGATAAGCTTCTTCACCTCTCTCTGGTTCTTTCCGCAGAAAGAGCACTTTAAATTGCTGGAGTCTTCAATCTTCTTGGAGCCCACTTTATTCTCCTATCACTTTAACCATTCCCTTCTTAGTTGCCTCTCGGACGGTGACAATGCTATCGATTAAGCCGTAATTCACCGCTTCCTCACTCGTCATATAGAAATCCCGATCAGTATCAGCCTGAATCTTTGCCAAGGGTTGACCAGTGTGTTTAACGAAAATATTGTTGATCTCCTCCCTCATTCGGAGGATCTCCTTTGCCTGGATAGCGATATCGGAAGCCTGGCCCTGGAAGCCCCCGTATGGTTGGTGGATCATAATCCTTGAATGAGGAAGAGAGAACCTCTTGCCCGAATTACCCGCCGCCAGCAGCAAGGCTCCCATACTGGCTGCCTGCCCCAGGCAAAGAGTGGAAATCTGCGGCTTAATATACTGGATAGTATCATAGATGGCCAGCCCCGCGGGAACCCAACCACCCGGGCTATTGATATACAAATTAATATCTTTATCCGGATCCTCCGACTCTAAATAAAGCATCTGGGCAATGACCAGATTAGCAATTTCGTCACTAATGGAAGAGCCAATGAAGATAATCCTTTCCTTCAGAAGTCGGGAATAAATGTCGTAGGCCCGCTCCCCCCGCTGAGTTTGCTCGACCACCATTGGAATTAAAGTCATTTCGCCTTCCTCTTTTTGCCCGCCTTTAAGCTACTTCCCTTAGCTCGGCTTTACTGATAAGGTAATTGAGAGTCTTTTCCTCTCTTAGCTTAGCCTTAAGCGACTCCAGCAGACCCTGCTTCCGATAATTCTCCCTTACCTCCTCTACCCTTTTCTTCTCCCTTAGCGCAATCTCCTCTAAACGACCATCAATCTCCTGCTCACTGACCTCGATCTGTTCGTGATCAGCAATTGCTTCCAGAAGCAAACCTGCTTTGACCCTTCGGAGCGCACTTTCATGTAGTTGCTCTCTGAGCTCATGATCTTTAATATCCGGGTGCTCAGGGCTTATTCCTTGAATTTTTAGCAATCGTTGTCTTTGGGCAATTAAGAAATCGATCTGTGCCTCCACTAAAGAAGGAGGAACCTCTAATGAGTTTCTATCAATAAGCTGGTTGACTACACTTTCCTCTAATTCTTCTCTTATCCGGGCCTTTTCATTTGACTCCAACTGGCGGTGAAGCTCTTTCTTTAACTCCTCCAAACTCCCATATTTTCCCAGATCCTTGGCAAACTCGTCGTCCAGCTTCGGAATAACTTTTTCCTTGATCTCCTTGAGCTTGACTTTGTATTTCACTTCCTTTCCGGCAAGATTCTTCTTAGGATGTTCCTGGGAGTGAGTAACTCTCACTTCCTTTTCCTCATTGATGTTCACTCCGATCAACGAATCGCCAAAGATCGAAGAGAAAGGACCGGTGTCAACCTCTATCGTATAATTCTCCCCTTTTTCATCTTCCAGGAGTTTATCTTCTAGCATGGCCTGAAAATCGATCAAGGCAAAATCCCCCCTTTTTAATGGTCGCTTCTCTGAGATCTGCTTGAGCTGAGCATGATGATTTTGTAGTTCAGTTAGAGCTTGGTCAACCTGCTCCGGAGAGATTTCAATCTTTCGGCTTTCAATTTTAAGGCCCAGATAATCCCGGGGTTCAATCCGAGGTTCTACTTCCACGGTTGCCGAAAACTTAAATTCTTTACC